>DATLGF010000175.1:0-8218 GCA_035540575.1 Noviherbaspirillum sp. | reverse complement strand
TCGGAACGCCGCCTGTGCTATCATGCAAGCCGTTGTTTTATTTGATGAATATCGGGGGAAGGGACTCGCGGAGGGCGAAAAAAGCCTTGCGTTCCGGTTTACCTTGCAAGATACTCAGTCAACCCTGCAGGACGAGAAAGTCGACGCGGCAATGGCCGCCTTCGTTGCCGCAGTCGAACAGCAGCACGGTGCCCGTTTGCGTGCGTAGTGCGTGATCCGGCATGGCAGGACTCCTAACTATGAATGACGTGAATTCAGCCGAATTTCAATCCGTCCTGGCCGCCGATCTGAGCCGGGCTGTGCAGGAATCGAAGGCGCGCACGCAGGCTGAAAAGGATCTCCCCACGTTGACCAAGGCCGAGCTGGCCGAGCTGCTGTTCGAGCAGGTCGGGCTCAACAAGCGCGAGGCCAAGGACATGGTCGAGACCTTCTTCGACGAGATCCGCAATGCGCTGGAACGCGGCGAAGCCGTCAAGCTATCAGGTTTCGGCAACTTCCAGCTGCGCGACAAGCCTCAGCGTCCGGGGCGCAATCCGAAGACCGGCGAAGAGATCCCGATCACCGCGCGGCGCGTGGTGACCTTCCATGCGAGCCAGAAGCTCAAGAGCATGGTCGAGAGCGTCAGCCGCAAGCCGGTTACCCAGATCGCCTGATCTGAACCATGAACGACCGCACCAGCAAGGCGGAGCACGTCGTTTTGCCGCCAATTCCGGCCAAGCGTTACTTCACGATCGGTGAGGTGAGCGAGCTGTGCGGCGTCAAGCCGCACGTGCTGCGCTACTGGGAGCAGGAGTTCACGCAGCTCAAGCCTGTCAAGCGGCGTGGCAACCGGCGCTACTACCAGCACCATGAAGTGCTGCTGATCCGGCGCATCCGCGAGCTGCTTTACGAGCAGGGCTTTACGATCAGCGGCGCGCGCAACAAGCTCGACAGCCGGATCGCCGCCGCTGAGGACCTGGCTGCGGGCCTACCCCCGCTGGAAGCGAACACTGTCCAGATTCGCGAAGAACTGACACAGATCCTCAACTTGCTCAAACCGTGAGCGCTACATTGCCGTATCGTTGCAAGCCGCCCCGTGCGGCTTTTTTTTCGCGCGTGTAAGCAGCGCACCCAATATTTCTACTAAGAATCTATAATCCTTTGCCTAACGGTAAAACCGCAAGAACAAGAACCTGATCAGGAGACGAAGCGATGAAAACCGCAGTTGGGGCGCACTGGGATGCCGACCACATGCTGCAGGCGGGCATGCAGTCCCTGCTCGAAATGTTCGACGATTCCTGCGAAGGGACGATCGCGGTCGATGATCAGGGTCGCATCGCCTGGATCAACGACAAGTACGTGACGTTTCTTGGGCTGAAGAACGCGGACGAGGCGCTCGGCCGCCCGGTCGAGGAGGTGATCCCGGCCAGCCGCATGCGCGAGGTGCTCCACACCGGAAAGCCGATCCTGCTGGACATCATGATGACGCGCGAGCAGCCGCTGGTCGTAATGCGCATCCCGGTCAAGGACGAACAGGGCGTGGTGATCGGCGCGCTCGGCTTTGCCCTCTACGACAGGCTGCAGCGCCTCAAGCCGCTGGTTTCGAAGTTCGCGGAGCTGCAGTGGGCGCTCGACAATACCAAGAAGGAGCTGGCGCACCTGCGCCACACAAAGTATTCGATTTCGAGCTTCATCGGCGTCAGTCCCGCCTCGATGGAGCTGAAGCACCGTGCCCGACGCGCGGCGCAGCTCGACACCACGGTGCTGCTGCTGGGCGAGACCGGCAGCGGCAAGGAACTGCTCGCACATGGCATTCACGCCGCGTCGGGACGCGCCGGCAAGCCGTTTGTCGGAATCAATATCGCGGCCGTGCCCGAGACCTTGCTGGAGGCGGAATTTTTCGGCGTGGCTGCAGGCGCCTATACCGGCGCCGACCGCAAAGGGCGGGACGGCAAGTTCAAGATCGCCGACGGCGGCACGCTCTTTCTCGACGAAGTCGGTGACATGCCGCTGCAGGTGCAGGCGAAGCTGCTGCGCGTGCTGCAGGAGCAGGAGATCGAGCCGCTGGGCTCCAACCAGATCGTCAAGGTCGATGTCCGTGTGATTGCCGCGACCAGCCACGACCTCAAGCAGCTTGTCGCGCAGGGCAAGTTCCGCTCGGACCTCTATTACCGGCTGAACGTGTTGCCGATTACGCTGCCGCCGCTGCGCGAGCGCCTGGCGGACCTCGATGTCCTGTGCGAGCACCTGCTCGAGCAGATAGCGGCACGCACTGGCATGCCGCAGCGTGAGCTTACGCCCTCCGCGCGCGCTTTTCTCGCGTCCTACCACTGGCCCGGCAACGTGCGCGAGCTGCGCAACGCGCTTGAGCAGGCCGGCATGCTGACCGACAGTATCTCGCTGACCGCGGAAGACTTCGCCACCATTCTTCCCGTGTCGCCCGCCGCACTGGCCGCTCCCGATAATATGGCGGAAAAGGGCTGCGAAGTGCCTTCCCTTGCGGTGGCGGTCGCAGATCTGGAGAAGAATCTCATCGAAAAGGCCTTGCTCTCCACTGGCGGCAACAAGGCCGGGGCAGCCCGCATGCTGGGGATTTCCCGCGCCACGCTGTACCAAAAGGTCGAGGAATACGGCATCACTGTATGAGATCCATACACTTGTCCGAATTTCAGACGTGTCGAAAAACGCGTTATTTTTCAATCACATAAGAAGATATAAGCAAAATGTGTATTCATGCCGTACACATTTCCGCTGCTTTCATCCGCCGGCAAATGCTCTTTTGCCGCCTCCGCGATAAAAATATGTGAAAAATCAAATACTTGCCTGACCTGGCACAGCTATTGCCAATTGGATCGCACTAGAAGACCGACGACCGCGACGCTCCTGAGAGCGCAGGCGCGGCGCGGATGAGGGAGACAACGTGCGACTCAAGAACAAGGTCACGCTGATTACAGGCGCGAGTCGGGGAATCGGGAAGGCGACGGCACTCCGGTTCGCCCGCGAAGGGGCGAAGGTCGTGGTCTGCGACCTGGACGATGCCGTGGCCGAAACCGTCGCCGAAATCCGTCTGCGCGGTGGCAATGCCACCGGCTTTACGGTCGACGTCACAAAACCTCAAAGCATCGAGGCGATGGTCAGCGGGGTGCTGGCGACATACGGCCGCATCGACGTGCTCGTCAATAACGCCGGCATCGTGGCCGACGCGCAGCTGCGCAAGATGACCGAAGAGCAGTTCGATCGCGTCATCGACGTCAACCTCAAGGGAACCTACAACTGCACCCGCGCCGTGGTGGACGCGATGGTCGAGAAGAAGGGCGGGGTCGTGCTGAACGCCTCCTCGATCGTGGGCCTCTACGGCAATTTCGGCCAGACCAACTATGCCGCCAGCAAGTTCGGCGTGATCGGCATGGTCAAGACCTGGGCGCGCGAACTCGGCCGTCATGGCATACGCGTCAACGCCGTCTGCCCGGGATTCATCGAAACCTCCATCCTCAAGTCCATGCCCGAGAAGGTCGTGCGCGCGCTGGTCGAGCGCGTGCCGCTGGGACGCCTCGGCAAGCCCGATGAAATTGCCAGCACCTTCGCCTTTCTCGCGTCCGACGACGCGAGCTACATCAACGGCGCTGTCATCGAAGTCAGCGGAGGAATGACGCTCTAGGAATTCAACGATCTGCACAAGCGCCAGTGATGGCGAGACGCGTGACCATCGAAGAAATAGCGTTCCACAGGAACGCAATAAAGGAGACAGCGATGAGAAGTGGCAGCAAGGCAGTTGGATTGAGCTCTCTGTGCGCGGCCGGCCTGCTGGCCGCGTGCGGCGGAAGCGCCGTTATTGCAGCAAACATTCCGGACTGAAGACGCAAGCTTTTCCCTGCGGCCGCACGCCGCAGGGAGCGGGCAACGCGCGCCCGGGCACGCATGCGGCCGAAGCGCGAAGAACAATGGCAACGCTGGAGAAAACCGATGGCAAGCGAAGTAAAGGGAAGTGAGGTGATTCTGGAGACCAGGAACCTGACCAAGGGGTTCAAGGGCTTCATCGCCGTGAATGACGTGAACCTGCAGGTCAAGCGCGGATCGATCCACGCCTTGATCGGACCGAACGGCGCGGGCAAGACCACCGTCTTCAACCTGCTCACCAAGTTCCTCACGCCGACTTCCGGCTCGATCCACTACAACGGCCGCGACATCACGTCGATGAAGCCTGAGCAGATTGCTCACCTCGGCGTGATCCGTTCGTTTCAGATCTCCGCCGTGTTCCCGCACCTGACGGTGCTGGAGAACGTGCGCATCGGTCTGCAGCGCAAGCTCGGCACGTCGTTTCATTTCTGGAAGAGCGAGCGCACGCTGCATCAGCTCAATGACCGCGTGATGGAGCTGCTTGCCGAAGTCGATCTTTCCGACTTCGCCGACACGGTCACGGTGGATCTGCCATACGGCCGCAAGCGCGCGCTCGAAATCGCCACCACGCTGGCGATGGAGCCGGAGCTGATGCTGCTCGACGAGCCGACACAGGGCATGGGCCACGAGGATGTGCACCGCGTCACGGAGCTGATCAAGAAGGTGTCGGCCGGACGCACCATCCTGATGGTGGAGCACAACATGAGCGTGGTCGCAGGGATCTGCGACCGCATTTCGGTGCTTCAGCGCGGCTCCGTGCTGGCTGAGGGTACCTATGCCGAGGTATCGAGCAATCCGCAGGTGATGGAGGCCTATATGGGCACGACCTCGGGAGAACTGGTAGGAGCGCACTGATGACGACAGCAACGTTGAAGGGCCTGGAAGGCCAAGCCGTCCATAGCACCGGACGCAGCCCGCAGATGGCCACGCCGGCGCTGGAAATCCGCGACCTGCAAGCCTGGTACGGCGAGTCGCACATCCTGCATAACGTCAACCTCTCGGTGCAGCCGGGCGAAGTGGTGACGCTGCTCGGACGCAACGGCGCCGGCCGCACCACGACGCTGCGCGCCATCATGGGCCTCACCGGTACGCGTACCGGGTCGATCAAGATCAACGGGACCGAAGCGATCAACCTGGCCACGCACAAGATCGCTCACCTTGGTGTCGGCTACTGCCCGGAAGAGCGCGGCATTTTCTCGTCGCTCTCCGCGGAGGAGAACCTGCTGCTGCCACCGGTCGTCTCGCGTACCGAAAAGGGAATGACGATCGCAGAAATCTACGAGATGTTCCCCAACCTCGAGGAACGCCGCAACAGCCAGGGCACCCGCCTGTCGGGCGGCGAACAGCAGATGCTCGCGGTCGCGCGGATCCTGCGCACCGGCGCACGCCTGCTGCTGCTGGACGAAATCTCCGAGGGCCTGGCCCCGGTCATCGTCCAGGCCCTCGCGCGCATGATCACGACTCTGAAAGCCAAGGGCTACACGATCGTGATGGTCGAACAGAATTTCCGCTTCGCCGCACCACTGGCGGATCGGTTTTACGTGATGGAGCACGGTCAGATCGTCGAGACCTTCGCCTCATCCGAACTGGAAGCCAAGATGCCCGTGCTGAACGAGCTTCTGGGCGTCTGAGTACACCAGCAGTAGCAATCCGATGCGTCATCGCATGTTCATCCAAAACAGAGGAGAAGAAATGAAACTCAAAGCAAAAGCACTCACCGCAGCCGTTGCAGGGGCACTCGGCCTGGGTCTGGCCGCACCGGCATCCGCGCAGATCTCCGGCGACGTCATCCGTATCGGCTTCATTACCGACATCTCGGGCCTGTACTCGGACATCGACGGCAACGGCGGCGCGGAAGCCATCCGCATGGCGATCGCCGACATGGGCGGCCAGATCAACGGCAAGAAGATCGAACTGCTCGTGGCCGACCACCAGAACAAGGCGGACATCGCCGCGTCCAAGGCGCGGGAGTGGATGGACCAGAACGGTCTGGACATGCTGATCGGCGGCACCAACTCCGGTACCAGCCTGGCCATGGCCAAGGTCGCGCAGGAGAAGAAGCGCCCGTTCATCTCCATTGGCGCAGCGACCTCCCGCCTGACCAACGAAGAGTGCTCGCCGTACACCGTGCACTATGCATATGACACCGTTGCGCTGGCGCGCGGCACCGGCGGCGCGATCGTCAAGCAGGGCGGCAAGGACTGGTACTTCCTGACCGCCGACTACGCGTTCGGCGCTTCGCTCGAGAAGGACACGGCGGAAGTCGTCAAGGCAGCCGGCGGCCGCGTCGTCGGTTCGGTGAAGCACCCGCTGTCGGCATCGGACTTCTCGTCCTTCCTGCTGCAGGCTCAATCGTCGAAGGCGCAGATCCTCGGTCTGGCCAACGCCGGCGGCGACACGATCAACTCGATCAAGGCGGCCAACGAGTTCGGCATCACCCGCAGCATGAAGCTGGCCGGTCTGCTGATGTTCATCAACGACGTGCACTCGCTGGGCCTGCAGGCCACGCAAGGCATGTACCTGACCGACGGCTGGTACTGGGATCAGAGCGACGAGTCGCGCAAGTGGGCCAAGCGCTTCCAGGAAAAGATGAACCGCATGCCGTCCATGCTGCAGGCTGCCGACTACTCGGCAACCATGCACTACCTGAACGCGGTCAAGGCCCTCGGCACGGATGATCCGGACAAGGTCATGGAGCAGATGCGCAAGACCAAGATCAACGACATGTTCGCCAAGAACGGCGTGATCCGTCCGGACGGCCGCATGGTGTACGACATGTACCTGATGGAAGTGAAGAAGCCGTCCGAGTCCAAGGGCCCGTGGGACTACTACAAGGTCGCTCAGGTGATCCCGGGCGATCAGGCATACACGACCAAGGCGGAATCGAAGTGCGCGCTCTGGAAGTAAGCAGGACCACGCTCTCCTCGTGAGAGGAACGGGGGGCGGCGGATCGCCGCCTCCTTCCTTCAGCCTCATGGATGAAGGTACCCGACAACTCAAGTTTTCGAATCTATGGATATCTTCGGCATCCCCCACCAAGCCTTGCTGAGCCAGCTCCTGCTCGGCCTCGTCAACGGCTCGTTCTACGCCATGCTCTCGCTGGGCCTGGCAGTCATTTTCGGTTTGCTCAACGTGATCAACTTCGCTCACGGCGCGCTGTACATGATGGGCGCGTTCCTCGCGTGGATGGGCCTGAACTACTTCGGACTGAACTACTGGGTGATGCTGATCCTCGCCCCGATCCTGGTCGGCATATTCGGAATCGTGATTGAAAAGACCATGCTGCAATGGCTGTACAAGCTGGATCACCTGTACGGCCTGCTTCTGACCTTCGGCATCACGCTGATGATCGAAGGCCTGTTCCGCTCCTTCTATGGCGTTTCCGGGCAGCCGTATTCGGTTCCCGAACAGATGCTGGGCGCATTCGACCTCGGATTCATGATCATGCCGAAGTACCGCGCCTGGGTCGTGGTGGCTTCGATCGCCGTCTGCCTGGCGACCTGGTACATGATCGAGAAGACCAAGCTGGGCGCCTATCTGCGCGCCGGCACGGAGAACCCGCGCCTGGTGGAGGCGTTCGGCATCAACGTGCCGCTGATGGTGACGCTGACCTATGGCTTCGGCGTTGCGCTGGCCGCGTTCGCCGGCGTGCTTGCCGCGCCGATCCTGCAAGTGTCCCCGCTGATGGGATCGAACCTGATCATCGTGGTGTTCGCCGTCGTCGTGATCGGCGGCATGGGGTCGATCCTCGGGTCCATCGTCACCGGCCTCGGGCTGGGTGTCGTCGAGGGCTTCACGCGCGTGTTTTACCCCGAGCTGTCGGCGACAGTCGTGTTCATCATCATGGCCATCGTCCTGATGCTGCGCCCGGCCGGCCTGTTCGGTAAAGAGAAATGATTCGAGGAGCTCAAGTGATGAATCGAAATATTGGATATGCCATCGCGCTGGTGGTGGCATTGGCGGCGCCGATGTTCCTGTACCCGGTGCTGTTGATGAAGGTGCTGTGCTTCGCGCTGTTTGCCTGCGCGTTCAACCTGCTGATCGGCTTTACCGGACTGCTGTCGTTCGGCCATGCCGCGTTCTTCGGCGGCGCCGGCTACGTGGCCGGCCATGCACTGAAAGTGTGGGGCGTGCCGTTCGAACTCGGCATCCTGATCGCCACGGCAACGGCGGCTATGCTCGGCCTGATCGTCGGCGGGCTGGCGATCCGTCGCCAGGGCATCTACTTCACGATGATCACGCTGGCGCTGGCGCAGATGCTGTACTTCTTCTGCCTGCAAGTGCCGTTCACGGGCGGTGAAGACGGCCTGCAAGGCGTGCCGCGCGGCAAGCTGTTCGGCGT
>DATLGF010000174.1:0-5196 GCA_035540575.1 Noviherbaspirillum sp. | reverse complement strand
AGCGCGGATGCTGTTGACCGCACGCACGCCCAGCGGCGTCTTGCGCAGCTCATCCAGCCGGGACAGCAATTCCACGTTCATGTGGATCAGGTTCAGCGGGTGGCGCAGTTCATGCGACATGATCGCCATGAACTCGTCTTTCAGCGCGTTCGCCATTTCCGCCAGTTCGCGGTTCGAATGCTCGTTCGACAGTTCCTCCGCGCGCCGGCTCTCCAGTTCCACCCGCGCGGTGTCGTCGCGCACGATATTGGCGAAGCCTTCCCGGCCGCCGGCGGAAAAAGGCACCATCACGCCGGTGGCGAAGAAGCGGCTGCCGTCCTTGCGCCGGGTCCAGCCCTCGCTTTCCACGCGCCCGGTCTCGCGCGCGCGCTGCATCTCCTCGGCAAAACCGGCGGGAGGGCCGTCTTCCGGTGCCAGGATCGCGTCGCCGGGCATGCCGATTGCGTCCGCCTCCGCATGCCCGTAGATGCGCTCGGCGCCCTTGCTCCAGCTGGTAATGCGGCCTTCGCCGTCGAGCGTGATGATCGCGTAATCCTCGACGCTCTCGGCGACGAGCCGCATGCGCTCCTCGCCGGCGCGCGCCTGATCCTCGGCTTCGCGGCGCCGGGTGATGTCGAAGAAGGTCATCACCGCGCCTTCAATGTGATCTTCGGTAGTGCGGTATGGCAACAGTCGCACGATGTAGTAGCGCCCTTCGAGGCTGCGCACCTCGCGCTCGACCGGACGCAGCTTGTCGAAGGTGGAGGCCGCATCGCCGGCCAGCTCCGGGTAATTCAGCCGGTGCGTGATGTCCAGCAGCGAACGACCGATGTCGGTGGGAATGATGTTGAAGATGTCGGACGCGCGCGGCGTGTAGCGCTTGATGCGCATGCCGCGGTCGACGAAGATCGTGGCGATGTCGGCCGAGGCGATCAGGTTGTTCAGGTCGTCGTTGACCTTGCCGGTTTCCTCGACCTTGGACTTGAGCTCGTAATTGACCGTGCTCAGCTCCTCGTTGACCGACTGCAGCTCTTCCTTGCTGGTTTCCAGCTCCTCGGTGGCCGAGCGCAGTTCCTCGTTGATCGCCTGCAGCTCCTCATTGGAAGCGCGCAGCTCCTCGTTCGATACTTCCGACTGCTCAATCGTCTCCCGAAGCTGCTCCTTCGTGCGCTGCAGCTCTTCCTCCAGCTGCATCAGCACCGCATCCTTCTTCTCGCCTCCCGACGCCATCTCGTCACTCATCGTCTGCTCGACTTCGTCGAACAGCACCAGCACCAGGTCCGCGCCCGCATCCTCGTCGTGGAACGGCCGCACCGTCATGTTGACGAAGAACAGGCGCCCGTCCCGGCTCAGGCGCACCCGCCGTGCCTCCACGCTCTTGCCGCTGCGCACTGCCTGGAACAGCGCGGTGCGCAGCTCCACGCGCAGCTCCGGATGCACCAGCGCGACGAGGTTGCGCGAGGGCTCGCCGCCCACGTGGCGCAGGAAGCGCCCGACACGGTCGGACATGTAGACGATCTCGGAATCGTGATTGACGATCACCGACGGCGGCGCGAACTGGGCGAGCACGCGCTGGTGCACTTCGGCGAACGAGAAGTGGCGCTTGCTCGGCGCCGGCATGCTGTCGACCTGATGGTGGCGCGGCTGCAGATAGCTTGGCAGCGCCGGCGCGAGGCGCCCGCGCGAGAGCGACTTGGCCTGGTAGATGCGATTTTTTTTGTCGATCGCTGCAAACAGGTTCGACGCCAGGTCCGCCGACTCGGAGCTGCCGAGAAACAGGTAGCCGCCCGGATTCAGCGAGAAATGGAACATCTCGAGGATGCGGGTCTGCATCTCGCGGTTCAGGTAGATCAGCAGGTTGCGGCAGGAAATCAGATCGAGCTTGGAGAACGGCGGGTCGCGCAGCACGTTGTGCGGAGCGAACAGGACCTGGTCGCGGATCGACTTGCGGATACGGTAGCGGTCGTCTTCCTTCGTGAAATACTGCTGCAGCCGCTCCGGCGAGACGTCGGCGATGATCGAGGACGGATAGAGTGCGCTGCGGGCGGTGCTGATTGCCCGTTCGTCGATGTCCGACGCGAATATCTGGATCGCCGGCGGCTTGTTCAGCAGCGCAGCCTGGTCGGCCAGCGCGATCGCGAGCGAATACGCTTCCTCGCCGGTCGAGCAGGCCGGCACCCACACCCGCACCGCCTCGCCCGCATGCTTGGAGGCGAGCAACTCGGCCAGCGCCCGGTGCTGGAGAGCTTCGAAGGCCTCCCGGTCGCGGAAGAAGTTCGTGACCCCGATCAACATGTCGCGCAGCAGCGCCGCGTGCTCGTTGGCATCCGATTCCAGCAGCTCGACATAGGCCGGCAGCGTGGGCGTGCCGCGCACCTGCATCCGGCGCTCGATGCGGCGCAAGACGGTCGGGCGCTTGTAGTGGCGGAAATCGTGGCCGGTGTGCACGCGCAGCAGCGCGATGATCTTCTGCAGCGCTTCTTCGGCGTCCTGGCTGACATCGACCCGCGCGGCTTCCGGTTCGTCGGTGCCCCGGTCCTCCAGCGGCGGCAGGACGATCGACCTGGCCGTCTGCCACAGGTCCGCCAGCTTTTGCGGCATCTCCGCCACCGGCAGGATGAAGTCCACTGCGCCGGTGGCAATGGCCGCCAGCGGCATGCCATCGTGCTGCGCTTCGCCCGGATGCTGGACCAGCGTCACGCCGCCTTTTTCCTTGATGCTGGCGATGCCGACGGCGCCATCGGAGCCGCTGCCGGACAGCACGACCGCCAGCGCGCGCTCGCCATGCGCATCCGCAAGCGTGCGAAAGAACATGTCGATCGCCGTGCGCGGGCCGTGAGGACGGTCGAAATCGGCCAGACTCAGATAGCCGTCCTTCATCGACAGGTTCCTGTTCGGCGGGATCACGTAAACATGATCGGGCTCGATCGCTGTCGTCCTGGAAACCATCGCGACCGGCATCGCGGTCGAGCGCTGCAGCACTTCGGCCGCCGCACTTTCATGGCGCGGCGACAGGTGCAGCACCACCACGAAGGCCATCCCCGGACTGGACGGAAGGCCCTGCAGGAGTTGCGCCAGGGCTTCGAGTCCGCCGGCCGATGCGCCTAATCCGACCACCGGGATGTCGAGGCTGCTGCGGACGGATCGCTTGTCATGGCGAAGCGGTGAGGCAGGCGGATGGTTCATCGCGGGTACGTTATGGTCAAAGCGGCATGCAGTTTAGGTCATTTCCGGGGGGGCGGACGTGGAATTGTTGCGTCGCCTTGCGATCAATTTGCTGTTGGCCCCCGCAGGAGGGCTGCAGCCACTTCTACGGGACATGGACAGATCGACGGGCGCAGAACAGGACCACCATCCACCACACGAGGGGCAGCTAACAATGCAGCCGCCACTCGTGACCCTCCCACCGCCGGCCGGGCAGGCCGGCGTTCCCGCACTGATCGATCTGTCCCGCGACGCGATCCTCGTGATGGATGCGCAGCGGCGCATCGTGTACTGGAGCGGCGGCGCCGCGCGCATGTTCCTGTACGGCATTGAGGAAGCCGTCGGCAGCGACTGCATGCATCTGCTCGGCTTCAGCCATGGCGGGCCGTTCGAGGCGGCGCTCGAGCAGACGCTGGCGCAGGGCCACTGGGAAGGCGAGCTGGTCGGCTACAGGAAGGACGGCATGCAGGTCGTGGGGCTGAGCCGGTGGCAGCGGGTCGGCGATCCGGGACCGTGCGGCCACATCCTGATCTCGAGTACCGACATCCGCCTGTGGGATCGCTTCCTGTTCAATACCGCGCGCGGCTGGCTGCAGAATTTCGACGCGCTGTTCGGGCAGCATCCCGACGGCGTGGTGGCGCTCGACCCGCACGGTAATGTGCTTTCGGTCAACCCGGCCCTTTGCGCACTGACCGGTTACACCGCGGAGGAACTGCGGGCGCTGGCGCTGCACGACCTGGTCTGCGCAGAAGACGCACATGTGCTGCGCTCGGCGTTCTTCCGCGCGCGGGCCGGGGCCCCGCAGACCTGCGATTTCACCTGCCGCCGCCGGGACGGCGGCGCGGTCGACGCCAGCGTCAGCCTGCTGCCGAACATGATCGCCCACCACGTGGTGGGCGTGCACGGCTTCATCAAGGACATCAGCGAGCGCAAGCGCAACGAGGCGCGCATTCTCTATCTGGCCAATCACGATGCCTTGACCGGGCTGCCCAATCGCAACCTGCTGTTCGACCGCATGCAGCATGCGATCGAACAGGCGCGCCGCCAGCGCACCGAAATCGCGGTGCTGTTCATGGACCTGAACCGCTTCAAGATCATCAACGACAGCCTCGGCCACGACAAGGGCGATCTGCTGTTGTGCCGGGTCGCGCAGCGGCTGCGCGGGACCTTGCGCGACGTCGACACGGTGGCGCGCCTGGGCGGCGACGAGTTCGTGGTCATGCTGGAGCACATCCGCGACGCCGCCCAGGTGCAGCAGGTGGCCGCGACGCTGCTGGAGGTGGTGGCCAGGCCGATCAACCTGGAAGGACACAACCTGCGGGTGACGACCAGCATAGGCGCAAGCCTTTTCCCTTGCGACGGCACCGACCCGGTCACGCTTTTGAAGAGTGCCGATCTGGCGATGTACGCCGCCAAGGAGAACGGCCCGGGGGAGTTCCGTTTTTTCGAATCGCGCATGAACGACACGGCGCTTGCGCGCCTGACCCGCGAGAACAATCTGCACCAGGCCATCGAGCGGCGCGAGTTCGTGCTGCACTACCAGCCGCGCCTGGACGTGGACACGCACGCGATCGTCGGGCTGGAAGCGCTGGCGCGCTGGGACCATCCGACCAAGGGCCTGATCTACCCGACCCACTTCATCGGCCTGGCCGAGGAAACCGGGATGATCGAGGCGCTCGGTGAATGGGTGCTGCGCGAGGCCTGCCGGCAGTTGAAGGAATGGATAGACCTGGGTCTGCCCTCGATCAAGGTGTCGGTGAACATCTCGCCGCATCAGCTGCAATCGGGCCGGCTGTGCGCGACCGTGGCAAAGGTGCTCGCCGAGACCGGCCTCGATGCCGAACTGCTCGAGCTCGAGATCACCGAAAGCAGCCTGATGCAGGATCTCGGCGCCTCGGCCAAGGCGCTGTCGGAATTCCAACGCATGGGGATTTCACTCGCGATCGACGACTTCGGCACCGGTTATTCGTCGCTCAGCTACCTCAAGCGCCTGCCGATCGATACCTTGAAGAT
>DATLGF010000173.1:0-3694 GCA_035540575.1 Noviherbaspirillum sp. | reverse complement strand
GTTCGACGTTCTCCAGGGCGCTGCCATGCACTTCGATGCGCACTGGTGCGTTGATTGTCGCGCCCTGCGGCGGAGCGCTGGCGAGGGTGGCGGAAAACGCCGTGACCGGTGCCGGAACTGGTGCCGGTTCTCCCGTCGCGGGCTGGGGCGGCGCGCCGCTGTCGGGCGCGTCGTTCAGGCCCGCGTTCTGGCGGGAGCCGACCTCATTGCCGGTAGTGTGGGAAGCGTTGTTGTCACCGCCGCCACCGCACGCGACCAGCAGTGCGGAAAGCAGGGCTACGGTAAGTGTTCTCGGGGCAGGGTATGCCAAGTTTCACCTGTTTCATTCGTCAGCTCCCTGCGATGTATCTCTTATGGAACCAGCGTAGCGGTTCCCGAAATGTAACTTCTGCGGTACATCATGCGTGACTTAGGTTCTCTGCAGGACCACGGCCAGTTCGGCGGCGGGACCTGTCGCCACGCGCGGATAGGGCGGCTTCGGCCACTGCCACTGCGTGGCCGGAAAGAGTGCGCGCATCGCATGGATGTCGCAGTGGTAGGGCGGACCGCTGACGAAGCCCTGGCCCGCTTCCTCTGAGAGCGCTTGCGCGAACAGCGCCAGCAGCCTGCCTCCCGGCTTGAGCCAGGCGTGCAGCTGCGCCGCGTAGCGTTGCCAGTGGTCGGGATGGAGGGCGCACAGGCAGGTCTGCTCGTAAATGACATCCACCGGCGCATCCGGCGCCCATTCGAGTACGTCCGCCTCGCATAGCTGCGCTTGCAGACCGCGTGCCTGCAACAGCGTGCGGCAGGCCTGGACGGCTGCCGGCGCGTAGTCGATGCCGGTCACGCGCAGGCCGTGCTCGGCCAGCGCAGCCACTTCCCAGCCGCGGCCGCATCCCGGTACGAGCACATGGTCCTGCGCGCCGACTGCGCCTTCGTCGAGCCATCGCTGCAACTGCGGATTGGGGCCGCCGCGATCCCAGGGCGTGCTGCCGGACTCGAAACGGGACTGCCAGAACTCGATGCTTGGACCTGCCATGGGGGTGTCTCCTCGTGTGGTTGTGGGTGAATGATGCCCCTCTTTTCAGGACTCGTCCTGCATCTGGCGGCCGCCCCCGCGCGAGAGCCGGAGCCCGGCTCCGGTCCACACCTGCCTTGATTTTCATCAACGGAAAATTTCTCCATGCTTTCAAGCACTTGTCATTCTTTCCGCCCGGTTATCCACTGGTCTGCCCACAGCAGGTGTGGGCATCCTCTCTGCTGTCTCATCCCGTCCACAGCATCGCAGTGAATGGGGCTTGCTTAAGCGACCGCAATCTTCCGGGCGCGGATTGAACCGGTCCATTGCCGCCGGGTCGTAGCAGTAGCACGCGTTGTGCAACGCACCATAATGGTGTGGAAGCGCCCCTCGGTGCGGTCCGGTGATTGCAAGCAACGGAGCGTTCACCGACGGTCCTGCTCACTCACGATGGGAGGTTAAACATGCTGCGTCAGTTATTGGAAGCGATGGACAACTGGCTCGTCCTCGACCCGGACGGCCGTGGCCAGGTATGGTTCATGCCGCCGGCCTTGCTGGAAGAACTGCCGCCAGGGCTGATCGAGGATCAGATATAGGGGGAATCACCGGGATTGCGGCAGGGTAGAACGGCCTGCCGTAAGGCAGGTTGAGACATTTTTGGTATGAATGGCGATTATCAGAAATTGGAATTGGATTTATATCTTGCGGTGCGCAATACTTCTCGTACAGGAAAACGTTTCGAGAGGAAAATGCCATGTCGACCAATACCGCCACGCTGATCGTCGCTGAAAATGCCGCCGCCGCCAACGCCAATGCCGAACTGATCGCCCGTCTCGTTGCGCGCGGCAAGGAATATGCCGCCGCATTCGCCGCAGCGATGCGCGAGTTGCTGACCAAGGCGGAGGGCAACGAATCCGAACTGCGCAAGCTGTACCGCCTGAGCGCGGCCAGCGATTCGGTTTCTCCGGAACTAGCGGAAACGCTGCGCGGCGGCAAGTAAGCCCACCGTCCGCCCCACAAAAAAGGCCCCTGCCGGCAATGGCAGGGGCCTTTTCTTTTTTGCACGCACCGCGCTGCGGGAGCACCCCCGGAGGGGGAGGGCGCGGCCCGGAAAAGAAAAACCGGCGCGAGGCCGGTTCGAGAAGATAGGGAGCAGGCTGGGCCCGTCTTGCTGTTATCAGTCCACCATGATGGGGCAGTTCAGGGCCCGGCATGTTGAGCATGCGCAAACAACTAGATCGGCACGTGGTCGCGATGCGCGCGAAACGCGATTATTCAGCTATCGGAATTCCAATATGCGGGAATGCCTTCCAAGTTTTGACACGCCCGCCCACCGCTTCCACACTCGATCCGACTGCCATGAACAAACCCGTCGAAACCTACATCGCCGAACAGCGCGAGATCGACCGCTCCTTCGGCGGCCTGCTCGCCAAGGGCTTTGCGCTGCTGCGCTGCTTCATCGACGAGCCGCGGCCGATGGGCAACAGCGAGCTCTCGCAGCGGCTGCAGCTGCCGCGCGCGACGGTCTCGCGGCTATGCCGCACGCTGTACCAGCTCGGCTATCTCGACTGGGACCCGCGCATGGACAAGTACTTCGTCGGCGCCCAGGTCGTCTCACTCGGCTATCCGTACCTGAATGGGCTGGCGGTGCGGCGCATCGCGCGCCCGCTGATGCAGGTGCTGGCGGACCGGATCGAAGGCGCAGTGTCCCTGGGCGTCGCCCACCGGCTCGATGTCACCTACCTCGAGACCGCGATGCATCCGGACAGCGCGCCGGCAAAGCCGGATGTCGGCGCGACACGCTCGGTGCTGACCACGGCGATGGGACGGGCCTTCCTCGCGACGCTGTCCAAGTCCGAGCTGCAGCACATGCTCGACGCCGCGCAGCAGGAGCGGCCGCAGGAATACGCGCAATGCATAGACGCGATCCGCGACAACATCGCGAACTATCCGAAGCGGGGCTTCGCGATCAATGAAGGTGACGCGGGCGCCGGCGTACACGGTGTGGGCGTGTATTCGAAGATCGAGTACCTGAACCGGCGCATGTTGTTCAACTGCGCGCTCCCCGGCACGCGCGTCAAGCGCGGGATGCTGAAGAAGGAGATCGCGCCGCAACTGATGGAAATGGTGCGCGCGATCGAACGCGCCACGGGAGTCGCACGATGAAGTAAGCAAGGCGGAACGGCGACGAAGAGCGCTGTCCGCCGAACCCTGAGGACAACAGAGGAGACAACCCATGACGCAACCGACGTCGGCGCCCGGCACGCCCGTGCACGGCTCGCCCCTCGAGGCCTATGTGACGGCGGCGGCCGTTCCGCTGGCCATATACGGCTTTCCGCTGGTCGAATCGATCCGCACCTGCCGCGTGCAGACCTCGGTCGCGCAGGTAACCGGCTATGGCCGCGCACCGGTGAATGCGCTGTCGGCGAGCGAGCGCCAGTGGACGCACGAGGATCGCGACATCGTCACCCCGGCCAATGACCTGCTGTACTTCTGCGGCTGGATCAACCTGGCCGACGGGCCGGTGACGCTGTCGATTCCCCGCCGCGCCGAGGCCGACCGCTATTTCGTCGTCGAGCTGCTCGACGCCTATACCGACAACTTCCTCAATCTCGGGCTGCGCAATGTTGGCGCGGAAGGTGGTCGCTTCCGGCTTGTCGGCCCCGGCATGCCCGAGTTCGCGCGCAAGGAATCAGA
>DATLGF010000172.1:0-4768 GCA_035540575.1 Noviherbaspirillum sp. | reverse complement strand
CATCGTGATCAGGCCATAGCGCTTGTTGGTGCGCATCAGTTCGTAGATGCACTTGATCGCGATGATCGCGCCGGATGCGCCAATCGGGTGGCCGAGCGCGATCGCGCCGCCGTTCGGGTTGGTGCGCGCCGGATCGAGATCCAGTCCGCGGCACACGCCAAGCGATTGCGCGGCGAAAGCTTCGTTGGATTCGATCACGTCGATCTGGTCGAGCGTGAGGCCGGCGCGCTTCAATGCCAGCTGCACGGCCGGCACCGGGCCCATGCCCATCAGCGACGGCTCGACCCCGGCGACGCCGTAGGACACGAGACGAGCCAGCGGCTTGGCGCCGTGGCGGGCGGCGGCGTCCGCTTCCATCAGCACGCAGGCCGCCGCGCCGTCATTGATGCCGGACGCATTGCCGGCCGTGACCGTGCCGCCGTCGCGCTTGAACGCGGGCTTCAGACCAGCCAGCGACTCGGCGGTGGTGCCGGCCTTCGGATGCTCGTCGGTGTCGAACAGCGTGACGCCCTTCCTGCCCTTGATCTCGACCGGCACGATCTGCGACTTGAAGTGGCCGGCCTCGATCGCCGCGAGCGCCTTGCGCTGGCTGTCGGCGGCGAAGCGGTCCTGCTCCTCGCGCGAGATGCCGTACTTCTCGGCGATGTTCTCCGCCGTGATGCCCATGTGGCCGGCGCCGAACGGATCGGTGAGCGCGCCCACCATCATGTCGATCATCTTGAAATCGCCCATGCGCTGGCCGAAGCGCGCGGCCTGAGTGGAATACGGCGCGCGGCTCATCGTTTCTGCGCCGCCGCCGACGGCGATGTCGGTGTCGCCAAGCTGGATCGCGTTGGCAGCCGTCACGATCGCCTGCAGCCCGGAGCCGCACAGGCGGTTGAGCGTGAGCGCGGCGGATTCCTTGGCCATGCCGGCATTGATGCCGACCACGCGCGAGACATACATGTCGCGCGGCTCGCAGTGGATCACGTTGCCGAGCACGATCTGTCCGGCCGCCGCCGGATCGACGCCCGCGCGGTTGAATGCTTCCTTCACGGCGATGGTGCCAAGGTCGCAGGCGCTGAAATCCTTCAGCGACCCGCCGAAGGTGCCGATGGCGGTGCGCGCCGCACCGACGAAAAGGACGTCTCTCGTTGTCATCTTGCTTGCCTCTCGCTCTTGAGAATTGGAAAAAAGCGCACGTCCGTTCGCGTGCGAGCTGAAAGGATACTCTTTTTGCCAGCTTCATAGTGCAATGCAACACGCACCCTCGAAAAACTACGGTACTCCACGGGAAAGCGCTCGCAGCGGCCGGCTTGCATGACGATCAAGTGCGTGCCTGGCGCAGCGCCCGTGACGACCAGTAGTCGACAAACCGGTCACTGCATCTACCCATCCTTAATCGAGCACACCGACTGTTCGTCTCACCGCGCGAGATGGTTATTACGCCGATGCAGCGCGCGTGTCCGTCTCAAGTGCGCGATTCGTGTTTCGCGCCCTTAGCACCCCCGTGCACATCGTTGAGACCGCTCAAGCGCGCCACATATCGGCATTTGAAAAGCGAGGAACAGCGACGAGTATGCGCAGCGGACGAGCGGGACCGCCCTGCCGCGCATGCCGGCCTGCATGCCGGCGCACACCGGTCAAGCGCGTTCATCGATTGTGTCTTCCGGTTTCAGCACCACGGGTCCGGAACACGCAACCTCTCGGCCGGATTGCAGCGCATGCGGACATCCATCGTTGCCGGTCGCGGCCTCGACCACTGCAGGAGGACATCGCATGTATGACTACTACCAGCAAGGCATTCCGGGGGGCTTCGGCCCTGTTCTCCAGTTCGCGCCACAAGGTCTGCTTGGCGGCATGTTGGGCGGTCCGCTGGGCGGCATGATCGGACGCGGCATCGGCGGCATGTTCGGCAACCCCAGCCTGGGCGCACAGATCGGCCGCGCCGCCGGCGGCATCGGCGGCACGCTGCTGCCGTTCGGCGCCGATCCGATGAGCGTATACGCACAGCAGCCGCAGTTCGCGCCGCAGGGCTTCTTCGGCAACCTGATCGGACAACTCGGTCAACCGGTCGGGGGCGCGATCGGCGGCGCGTTCGGCAATGCGGGCATGGGCAGCGCGATCGGCGGTGCGGTCGGACAGCTCGGCCGCATGCTGCCTTTCGGGATAGACCCGATGAGCATGGCGATGCTGCAGCAGGCGGCGCTGGAACAGCAGGCGATGCAGCAGCAGGCGATGCAGCAGCAACTTGCGCCGCAGGGTTTCTTCGGCAACCTGATCGGCCAGCTCGGGCAGCCGGTTGGTAGCGCGATCGGAGGCGCCTTCGGCAACGCGGGCCTGGGTGGAGCGATCGGCGGCGCCGCCGGACAGCTTGGCCGGCTTCTTCCGTTCAATGTCGATCCGATGAGCGCGGCGTACCTGCAGCAGCAGTTCGCACCGCAGGGCTTCTTCGGCAATCTGATCGGACGCGCGGCCCAGCCGATCGGCACCACGATCGGCGGCGCATTCGGCAATCCCTCGCTCGGCGGTGCGATCGGCAATGTGGCCGGACAGCTGGGTCGCATGCTGCCGTTCGGTGCCGATCCGTACGCGTATTGGCAGCAGGCGGCCGTCTATCCGGGATATGCGGGTTTCCAGGGTGGCGCGCCGGCATTGGGCGGTCAGCAGCAAGGGCAGCCGACGATCCATTGAAATCGACGATGGCTGCAGACTCCGTCAAGGACGGGCGCGCGCGCTACATCGTCCATGCGCAGGACGCGCGGCGCCTGGCCGACTTCGTGCACGAGATCCGCGCACGCGACGACGTCGAGCTGGTGGACCTCATCGGCCCGGCCGATGCGCCGCACATCGCCGTGCTGCACATGCCGCGCGCAACCGCCCGCGAACTGCAGGAGCGGTTTCGCACGACGCACCAGATTTTCATAGAACCGGACCAGCCGCTGTCGCCGCTGTGCGGCGGCGTGGCTGGTCCACTGTAAATAACGGAAGGAACACCATGGCAAAGGCATCCGAATCGAGTCAGGGCGACGACCCTCGCAAGGACGGCGAAGACAGGAAGGATGAGGCACGCCGATCGGAAAGCGCGGGCGCGGTCGTCGAACATGGCGGCGGCGGCAAGCGTGTGGCGAGCCGGCGCGGGCAGTACCTGGTTGCGCCACGCCGCGCGTCCGAGCTCCAGGTGATGGGACTGCAGCCGCTGCAGTTTTCCATGCTGGAGGACACGCTGCGCAACAGTCCCGACGTCGAGGTGATCGACACAGTGGGCGCGCGCAATATCGTCGGCGCGCTCGCAGACGGGCTGGGCGACGGCCCTGGCGGCGTGCTGGTGGTGCGCATGGAGGACGACAAGGCAGCCACATTGCAACAGCAGGCGCAGGGACGGCTGATCGTCGAGCACGACCAGTCGTTGAGCCTGCTCGACACGACGTCGTCGCTGCCGAACATGGTGACGGGCGCGGTCGCGCATGCCGGACCGGCGCTGTCGGTCAACGTCACCGTGCTTGGCCGGGACGACAAGCCGGTGCCCGACGCCGAAGTCTACCTGTTCGGCAGCCTGCTGCCCGCCACCGCCACCACTGACCAGCGCGGCCAGGCGCAGCTCACGCTGTACGGCGAGTCGGAGAGTTCGGTGCGCGGGCTGTATGTGAAGCCGAAGGCGGACTACTGGAGCTTCTATCAGGCTCAACCAGCACTCACGACGTCCGAACCGAACGTCGTCGGCCTGCGGCCGATCTCCGACTGGCCCTCGCTGGCGGCGTTTCCGGGGCAGCAGACCTATGGTTGGGGCCAGAAGGCGATGCGACTCGATCAGCTGCCTGCCGAGTACCGCGGCCAGGGCATCCGGGTGGCAGTGATCGATTCCGGCACCGACAATCGCCACCGTGATCTCGGCAAGATCCGCTTCGGCTTCGACATCATCAACAAGCGCACCAATCCCGACACCTGGAACGAGGACCTGATCGCGCACGGCTCGCACTGCGCCGGCACCATCGCCGGCGCGGACAACGGCCGCGGCATACGCGGTTTCGCGCCGGATGCCGAGATCCACGCTTGCAAGCTGTTTCCGGGCGGCCAGGTCAGCCAGCTGATCGATGCGCTGGAGTACTGCATCGAAAAGCAGATCGACATCGTGAACCTGAGCCTGGGCGGCGCCCAGCCGTCGGAGGCGCTGGAGCAGCAGATCATCCGCGCCAGGCGCGCCGGCGTGGCCTGCATCGCCGCCGCCGGCAATTCCGGCAATCGCGTGCAGTATCCGGCCTCATCTCCGAATGTGCTCGCGGTCGCCGCAATCGGGCGCCTCAACGAGTTCCCGCCGGACAGCTACCACATGCAGACACTCACGCAGCCGGTCGACCGCAGCGGCGTCTATGCCGCCCGCTTCAGCTGCTTCGGTCCGGAGGTGGCGGTCTGCGCGCCGGGCGTCGCGGTCACCTCGTCGGTCCCGCCCGACAATTACGCGGTCTGGGACGGCACCTCGATGGCGGCGCCGCACATCGCTGGGCTCGCTGCGTTTATTCTTGCCCACCATCCGGACTTCCAGGGCGCGTTCGGCGCGCGCGGGCCGGAGCGTGTCGAGCGCCTGTTCCAGATCATCCGGTACAGCGCGCGTGCGCTTGCCAACGTCGATCCGGCGCGCGTGGGTTACGGCCTGCCGGATGTGCTGGTCGCGCTCGGTCTGCAGCCGCATCCGTCGACGCAGATGATTCCGCAGGCGGCAATGGCGCCCGCGTTCTTCGGAGGCCCCGCCTTCGGCGGCGGCTGGCCGGCCGTGTCCCCGGGGGCGCCC
>DATLGF010000171.1:0-5251 GCA_035540575.1 Noviherbaspirillum sp. | reverse complement strand
GCATCACTTCCAGGCGCGCGCGATTCCCCCCTGGGAGCGGCGGCGCCTGCCGGTGCTGGTGGCCGGCGCCCGGCTGCTTTTCGCTGCGGGCATCGGAATGAACGTGCGCGACATCCCCTGGTCGCATGATGCGGGCGTCTCCATCAGCTGGCGACCTGAAACGGGCGCCTTTCCTCGCGCTGCGGGCGTTCCGGTATAGGCTGCCGACTTGCTTTTCCGCATCGCAGCAGGTAAATTAAGCGGTTGATTTTTCTTCAGATTCTCCCTTCCTCGCCTCACTATTCCCTATGGCTTTGATCGTCCATAAATACGGCGGCACTTCGATGGGCTCGACCGAGCGCATCAAGAATGTCGCCAAGCGCGTCGCCAAGTGGCATGACGCGGGCCACCAGATCGTCGTCGTTCCGTCGGCCATGTCCGGCGAAACCAACCGCCTGATCGCCCTCGCGAAGGAGGTCATGCCGCAACCGGATCCGCGCGAACTGGACATGCTGGCCTCGACCGGCGAGCAGGTGTCGGTCGCGTTGCTGTCCATGGCGCTGCAGTCGCTGGGCAAGTCGGCCGTCTCGTATGCCGGCTGGCAGGTGCCGATCAAGACCGATTCCGCGTTCACGAAGGCGCGCATCCAGTCGATCGACGACGCCAAGGTGCGGCGCGATCTCGATGCCGGCAGGATCGTGATCATCACCGGTTTCCAGGGTGTGGACGAAGCGGGCAACATCACCACGCTGGGCCGCGGCGGCTCGGACACCTCGGCCGTTGCGGTGGCGGCCGCGATGAAGGCGCAGGAGTGCCTGATCTACACGGACGTCGACGGCGTCTACACGACCGATCCGCGCGTGGTCTCCGAAGCGCGCCGCCTGCGCACCATCACCTTCGAGGAAATGCTCGAGATGGCGTCGCTGGGCTCCAAGGTCCTGCAGATCCGCTCGGTCGAGTTCGCCGGCAACTACAAGGTGCCCACGCGCGTGCTTTCGTCGCTGACCGATCCGCTCATGCCGCTGGAAGAAGAAGCGAATTCCGGCACCCTGATTTCGTTTGAGGAAGACACACACATGGAACAAGCCGTCATTTCCGGTATCGCGTTCAATCGCGACGAAGCCAAGATCACCGTGCTCGGTGTGCCGGACAAGCCGGGCATCGCCTACCAGATCCTCGGTCCGGTCGCCGACGCCAACGTCGAAGTCGACATGATCATCCAGAACCAGTCGGTCGACGGCAAGACGGATTTCACCTTCACGGTTGCGCGCGGCGAGTACGCGAGGGCGATGGACGTGCTCAACAAGAGCGTCAAGGAGCATATCCAGGCCGGCAGCATCGTTGGTGACGCGAAGGTGTCGAAGGTCTCCGTGGTCGGTGTGGGCATGCGCAGCCACGTCGGCATCGCCTCGCAGATGTTCCGCACGCTGTCGGAAGAGGGCATCAACATCCAGATGATCTCGACCTCCGAAATCAAGATCTCGGTGCTGATCGACGAGAAGTACATGGAGCTGGCGGTGCGGGCGCTGCACCGCGCGTTCGAGCTCGACAAGGGTTGATGCTGCGCGCCCGCATGGGGCTTTCATTGACCAAGTTGGTGCGAGCGGTTATCATGCGGGACTTTACTCAAGCGGGACGTGGTCCCGCTTGACGCGTGGAGACGTGGCCGAGAGGTCGAAGGCACTTCCCTGCTAAGGAAGCATACGGGCTTAAACCTGTATCGAGGGTTCGAATCCCTCCGTCTCCGCCAGAATTGAAAAATGCCCCGCAAGGGGCATTTTTTTGCCTGTATGCGCGTGCCGTGCCCCCGGGCCATACTGCGCCTGTCGATTCCGTCCCTGCCTCCTGCTCGCTGCCTCCGCGCCCTGCCGCGCGGCGGGTAAGTAGCCGCCCCGCGTCGGCGTCGGTGGTCGAGGCAAAAGTGCATCCCACCCTAAAATCCACATGCCCGGCGCCGTAAACGCCAGGCATGGGTCGGCGCCTTTCTCGATGCGGGGCTGACAGGCGCTGTCTCGGCCGTGCGCGGCTTCGCCGCCTGTTGCGGGGCGAGCATTGCCACCGGATTCCTGTCAGCGCAAACGATGCCATCGTCGCGTGCTGCCGAGGGCGCGAAAATTTTTCGACGCAAACCCTAAAGTCGGGCTGGGTTGCTGCCGATATACAACACATGCGCGCGGCTGCGCCCCTGTTTTCGAGGGCTGAATGCCGCTTTTTTGAAGGGCACGAGGGTTCTTCCGCGTATCGATTTGTTACGTTTATTTCTTCCAACAACTGGTGGCCCAGATTGGCGTGATCCGCTGGAAACCCGCAGCCAGAGCGGGTTTGCGGGTTGCAGAAGGAACTGTGCCACTGCCTGAATCTGTGCTTGTAGGACAGACTCCTACAGGTGCATGTCGTTTTCGCCCGACGAAAAATATGGGCGCATTCCTATTTCCACACAGTAATTTCCTCAGCAGAATCGGCCTCACTGAGTCGGCGCGGGGCGCCGTGTCCAACGTAGCAGGGAGACGAAAATGAACACGAATGACATGCTGGCGGAGATTCGTGACGCGAATCTCGGATACCTGATGCTTGCGCAACAGATGATTCGTTCGGACAAGGCCAGCGCCGTCTTCCGCCTGGGGCTCAGCTCGGAAATTGCCGATCTTATCGAGGGTCTGAACAACGCGCAGATCCTGAAACTGGCCAGCACCAACATGATGCTCGCGCGCTTCCGTTTCGACGACGGCGCGATCCTCGGCATGCTGACGAACTACAACAAGGACCGCGAGCTTGCGCATTCCCATGCCGCGATCCTGATGGCGGGCCAGCCGCTGGAAGAGATTTCCTGATTCCACTTCCGCGCCGGACGGGAAACGAAACGAGGTCGACATGACAAAGAAAAGCGTGGTGACGGAAGCGCAGGAGATACAGCTTGCTATCGAGCTGATTCAGCTGGGTGCACGTTTGCAGTTGCTGGAATCGGAAACCTCGCTGTCGCGTGAACGCCTGCTCAAGCTCTACAAGGAGCTGCGCGGCGTGTCGCCTCCGAAGGGCATGTTGCCGTTCTCGACCGACTGGTTCATCACCTGGCAGCCGAATATCCATTCCTCGCTGTTCATCAACATCCATAAATACCTGATCGAGCACGCGCAGGTATCCGGCATCGAGGCCGTGATGAAGGCCTACAAGCTTTACCTGGAACAGGTCGGCATGGGGCCGGACGGCGAACCGGTGCTGTCGCTTACGCGCGCCTGGACCCTGGTCCGCTTCTTCGAAAGCAAGATGCTCGAAACAGCCTGCTGCAGCAAGTGCGGCGGCGATTTCGTCGTGCATCGGCTGGACCTGCATGCAGACTATGTCTGCGGCCTGTGCCACATGCCCTCGCGTGCCGGCAAGACCAAGAAGGCGCGTGAAGACGGGGCGGCTGCCGCGGCTCAAGTCTGATCCTTGCCTTTCGTATCCGGCCGGGCTGCCGGATCTCGTTCCGATGTCATCCATCCTGCGATTGCCCGCGCTGCGCGCTTTCGTTGTCCAGATCGCGGCGCTTGCGGTTGTCCTTTGCCTTGCAGCGGTCGCGCGCGAAGCGTTCGACGTCGACCTCGGGCTGGCGGCCGGCAGCGTGCTGCAGGGGGTGACGGCGGCTGCGATCGCATGGCGGTCACGTGCCGAACCGTGGTGGCTGGCGATTCACCTGGTGTTCGTTCCGCTTCTCATGGTCGTCCTGGCCGCAGACATACCGTCCTGGGTGTTTCTCCTGGCCTTTTGCGCGATGCTCGCGCTGTACGGCCAGATTTTCCGTACACGTGTCCCTTACTTTCCTTCTACGCCGGCCGTGCGTGCAGCGGTGGGCGCAGTGCTGCCGCCGGGTCCCGTGCGCTTCATCGACATCGGCAGCGGATTCGGCGGTCTTCCAATACGACTCGCCAGGGAGCGACCCGATGGCCGCTTCGAGGGGATTGAGCTGGCGCTTTTTCCATTCCTGGGCAGCTATCTGCGCGCGTGCCTGACCGGCAGCCGCGCCCGCTTGCGCCACGGTGATTACACACGGCTTGACTTGCACGCCTATGACGTCGTGTTCGCGTACCTGTCGCCGGCGGCCATGCCGGGGCTGTGGGCCAAGGCGACTGCCGAGATGGCGCCAGGATCGCTGCTGCTGAGCTTCGAATTCGGGATTCCCGGGAGTCCGCCGGATCTGGTGCTGCAACCGGCCCCCGGCCAGCCTCCGCTGTACGGCTGGCGTTTCTGAGGCGGCGGCTGCGATGAATGCGGCGCACCCAGGGTCAAGTTTTCCGTGGATGGGCCGTAACCGGATGGAAGTGCGCCTTCATCGCCGCGCTCGGACCAGAGTGCGCTCGGGCGTTGCTTTTCGATCTGCGCGGTTGTCGATCCATGCATGAATTGGCACAATGCTTGACCACAGGAAACTTCACATTTCAGCTCCGGAGCGCACTTGCTAGTCATTGTTGGTTATCTCATCGTCTGCGGAGCCGTGTTTGGCGGTTATGCCCTCGCAGGCGGCCATCTCGCCGCGCTGTTCCAGCCGCTTGAGCTGCTGATGATCGGCGGCGGCGCCGTCGGCGCCTTCTTCGTCGGCAATAACGCCAAGGCGATCAAGGCGACTCTGAAGGCGCTTCCGACGCTGTTCAAGGGCTCGCGCTACAACAAGGCGCTCTACATGGAGCTGATGACCCTGCTGTTCGAGCTGCTCTCCAAGGTGCGCAAGGAGGGGTTGATGTCGATCGAGGGTGACATCGATAAGCCCGAGGAGAGTCCGATCTTCAGCAAGTATCCGGGCGTGATGGCCGATCACCACATCATCGAGTTCATGACCGATTACCTGCGCCTGATGGTGTCCGGGAACATGGACGCGTTCCAGATCGAGAACCTGATGGACAACGAGATCGAAACCCATCATGCAGAAGCCGAGATTCCCGTGCATACGATCGCCAAGGTTGGCGATGCGCTGCCGGCGTTCGGCATCGTCGCGGCGGTGATGGGGGTCGTGCATACGATGGGCTCGGTCGGCCTGCCGCCGGCAGAGCTCGGACTGCTGATCGCGCACGCGCTGGTCGGGACCTTCCTCGGGATTCTGCTCGCCTACGGCTTCGTCAGCCCGCTCGCCGCCCTGCTTGAGCAGAAGCTGCATGAGTCGTCGAAGATGTACCAGTGCGTGAAAGTGACGCTGCTGGCGAGCCTGAACGGCTACGCGCCGGCGCTGGCGGTGGAGTTCGGACGCAAGGTGCTGTTTTCCACGGAACGCCCGTCGTTCTCCGAGCTGGAAGACCACATC
>DATLGF010000170.1:0-3908 GCA_035540575.1 Noviherbaspirillum sp. | reverse complement strand
CGACGTAGGAAGAGCATTGAAAGTGTGGCAATAAGACGAGGCGAAGCAAGATTAACCTTGCTTGGGGGCCAGCACAACCGCTTGTCGGATTACAAATTGTTGCAGGTCTTACTTGTCAAACATGCTGGAGGAACAGGGCATGACGTTTAATGAAGCCGGAATCCTCAGGAGAAACCCCATGATCCGTCATTCTTCCCGCCTTGTCTTCAGCCTTGCCGCCGTTGCCCTGATTGCCGCAGTCCTGCCCTCGGTTGCCAGTGCACGTTCAGACGTCACCTGGT
The DNA here is from genome assembly GCA_035540575.1 of Noviherbaspirillum sp. Lineage (GTDB taxonomy): Bacteria > Pseudomonadota > Gammaproteobacteria > Burkholderiales > Burkholderiaceae_D > Noviherbaspirillum. The sequence goes on along the minus strand of DATLGF010000170.1, from coordinate 3,627 downwards.
CGGTCAGCATCGGCAGCAGCCACCCCGCTCCGGTGTATGTGGCGCCGCCGCCTGTTGTATACGTGCAGCCGCAGCCGGTTTATGTACAGCCGCGCCCGGTGTACGTACAACCGCAACCGGTGTATGTGCAGCCGCAGCCGGTCTATGTCCAACCGCGCCCGGTTTATGTGCAGCCCGGCACCGTCATCCATGTCGGCACGCCGGTCTACGTGCACGAACCCCGCCACCGCAAGGGCAAGCACCACCACCACCGTAAGCACCCGCACGAATATCGCTACTGATTCGATTCAGGGCCAGCCGGTCTCGAGCGCCGCTGTCGGGCGCTGGGCCGGCGTATCCGCTTCACCGAAGAAAAGCAGAATCTCCTTTTCGCGCGCCAGCGCGTCGGCCCTGCCCAGGGCCATCAGTTCCCGGGTATAGCCCGGTTCGAACAAAAGATAAGACGCCAGCGCAGCACCGCCTGCGTCGGTCGCGCCGATCGCACCAAGCAGCATCCTGATCGGCCCCGGCAGCGATTCCACATGTCGGACCGCCATCCGGTCCAGACGCTCTGAAGGCGCGATGATCAACATTTCGATCGGCCGCAGGGGTGTTGCTTTCCGCTGTTCCTCGCTCAAGAGCGACAGCGTGTGGTTGATGCGATTCATCCGCTCGATATCCACAGCGAGGCTGTCGAGAAAGATGCTTGACATCGCATGTCCGCCGATCTGGGCCAGGCTCGGGTAGCCGACATTGCCCGTCGGGGAAGTTTCATGGTCGTTCAGCCGTCCTGCCCCCACCACCAGCACCTTGTCGGCCCCGAGATGGATCGCCGGTGAAATCGGCGCAAGCTGACGCATCGAGCCATCGCCGCAGTACTCCATCGCACCATCGCAATAAATCGGCGTGGCCGGAAAAATCAGGGGAATGGCTGACGAAGCAAGCAGATGTTCGACGCCGATCTGAGCCGGCAGCGCGACGCGCTGCGAGCGCGTCCAGGGCGTGATCGCGGCTTCACTCTGGTAGAAGGTGATGTGCCGCCCGGCCGTATACGAGGACGCGGTGACGGCCAGCGCGTGCAATGCACCGTTCGCCAGGGCTGCATCGAGGCGCGGAAAGTCCAGCATGCGGTTGAGCAGCGTGACCAGAGGTGTGTTGTCCAGCAGTGAATTGGGCGGGTTCGACTTCCAGGTACGCAACAGCCAGCCGAATGAAAGCAGCGACAGCCAGCGCGCGCCGGAGCGCAGAACGCCGAGCGAGTCCGAGCGATACACTTGCTCGGCAGTGATGTCTTCCCAGACCGACTCTACGAAGCCGAGCCCAGCGCCGAAATCATCCGCGTGACAGGCCAAGGCGGCGGCATTGATCGCTCCCGCGGAGGTGCCGCAGATGATCGGATAGGGGTTGCGCCCGGCCTGCCCGCCGCTTGCGGCCAGCACGTCGGCTACTCCCCGCAGCACGCCGATCTGGTACGCGGCACGCGCACCACCTCCGGTCAGAACAAGTGCCGTTTTCTTGTCGTTCCCCATGGGAAACGACTATAGCGACCTCCCTTCCATCAGACAAGAAAAGTCGCGTGCTTCGCTCCGGTCGGTCAGTCCCCCATGACAGCGCCTTCGCGACGCGGGTCGGCGCCGCCGAACCATGCGGCTCGTCCCTCCCGTGAGATGCGCATGATGCCTTGCAGTCCGGAGGTCTGTTCCATTACGCGCACATTGTGGCCGCGCGCCCTGAGCGACTCGATGACCGCCTCCGGCACCCTGCCCTGCTCCACCTCCGTGGGGCCGTTACGGCTGCCGAAGTTCGGCAGGCTGATCGCATCCTGCACGTTCAGTTCCCAATCGAGCGTGCCGACCAGCACCTTGGCGACGTAATTGATGATGGCCGAGCCGCCTGGCGAACCGGCCGACAGCACCAGCTCCCGCGTGCCGCGCTCGAAGACCAGCGTCGGCGCCATCGAGCTGCGCGGACGCTTGCCGGGTTCGACGCGGTTGGCGATCGGCCCCTGCGCGTCCGCTGCTTCGAATGAGAAGTCGGTCAGCTGGTTGTTGAGCAGGAAGCCGCGCACCATCTGGCGCGAGCCGAACGCGTCTTCGATCGTGGTCGTCATCGACAAGGCATTGCCGTAGGCGTCGACGATGGACACATGCGAGGTGGACGGCAGCTCGGGTGAGCGGTCGGTGCCCAGGGCCAGCGCGGTGGCGGGCGGCGTGCCCGGCTCGGCCTTGCCCATCGAGCGCTCGCCGATCAGCCTGGCGCGCATCTGCAGGTAGCGCGCGTCGAGCAGCGCCGCCGGACTGTTGCCGGGCAGCGGGACGAAATCGCTGTCGGCTACGTAGCGCCCGCGGTCGGCATAGGCGAGGCGCCCGGCCTCGGAGAACAGATGGATCGCCTCCGCGCTCGGCACGCCGTCGACCGGGCGCAACGCGGCCATGTCGCGCGTTTCCAGCATGCCCAGCATCTGCGCGACCGCGATTCCGCCGGACGAAGGCGGCGGCATGCCGCAAACCGTCCAGCGCCGGTAGTCGGTGCAGATCGGCTCCCGCTCGCGCGCCTGGTAGCCGGCGATGTCCGCGGCGGAAAGCGCGCCGGGATTGCCCGGATGCCCTTGCACCTTGGCCTCGATCTCCTTGGCGAGGCGGCCAGTGTAGAACGCGTCTGCGCCACCGGATGCGATCTCGCGCAGCACCTGCGCCAGTTCCGGATTGCGCAGACGATAGCCGACTGGATGCGGTTCACCGGCCCCGTCATAGAAATAGGCGGCCGCCGTCGGGTCCTTCTTCAAGTGTTGCTCGCTCTTGAGCATGGTATGTAGGCGCTGGCTGACCGGGAAGCCCTCGTCGGCGAGCGCGATCGCCGGGGCGAACAGCGCCGCCCACTGCAGCCGGCCGTGCTCGCGGTGCGCACGCTCGAGCATGCGCAGCACGCCGGGCACGCCGACCGAGCGTCCGCCCACCACCGCGTCATGAAAGGCCAGCGCCTTGCCGTCCGGTCCGCGGAACAGGTTTTCGTCCACGCGCGCCGGCGCGGTCTCGCGCCCGTCGTAGGCCTGGACCCGTTTGCCGTCGGTATGGAGCAGGAATGCGCCGCCGCCGATGCCCGACGATTGCGGCTCGACCAGTGTCAGCACCATCTGGACCGCTATCGCGGCATCGAGCGCCGAACCGCCTGCCTGCAGGATGCGCTGCCCGGCCTGGGTCGCAAGCGGATTCGCGGCGGCGACCATGAAATTCTGCGCAGTGGCGCCGCGTTGTTCGGTAAGGCCGGTCGCGCGTTCAGGCGCCTGCATGCCGGGTTCCTGCTGCACCGGTGCGCCGGCGCAGGCCGCCAGCAGGACGGGGATGGCGAGGGAAGAGAGTAGGCTCGTGCGCCTGGACATGACGGGCTCCTGATGCGTGGACGAAACACCAGCTTGAACCGGCAGCATGCACGTGTCACTAGACACGCCGCCCTTTCTTCACAGGATTTGTGTTTGCTCAGCAGGAAGGCAGGGCGGCAGCGCCGCCCTGTTCCATCGCTATTTCTTCTTAACCGGCGGCAGGTCCGTGCAGACGCCCTCGAAGACCTCGGCCGCCATGCCGATGGACTCGCCGAGCGTCGGATGCGGGTGGATGGTCTTGCCGATGTCGACCGCGTCCGCACCCATCT
>DATLGF010000169.1:0-6545 GCA_035540575.1 Noviherbaspirillum sp. | reverse complement strand
GTCCTCGCTGCGCTGATGGGCCCTGCCATCAAACTAGATGCGCAAATCCGGTGCGGCTTGAGCGAGCACAAGGAGCCGAAGGCCGCACGTGCGAGGCTCGCGAACACATGGCGAGCAGGACATTGGGCAGAAGGAGGTCATCATGAGGCAAACTCCGAATCGTGTCGCAACGGCACTCCTGTTCCTGCTGACATGGCTGATCAGTGCGGCCGTATCGGCAGCCAATCTCGAGCAAGTTAACGGCTTCGGGATCAATCCGGGCAATCTGCTGATGTTCCAATATGTTCCGCGCGACCTGGAACCATCCAGGCCGCTGGTGGTGGCGCTGCACGGATGCACGCAGAGCGCGGCGGACTACGACGACGAGACCGGCTGGGTCATGCTCGCCGAGCGGCTGCGTTTCGCATTGCTGCTGCCCCAGCAGCAGCATGCGAACAACGAGCGCCTGTGCTTCAACTGGTTCGAGCCGCGGCACAACGCGCGCGGCAGCGGGGAAGCGGAATCGGTCAAGGAAATGATCGACAAGATGGAAGCCGACCATCGCGTCGATAGTGAACGCATCTATGTCACCGGCCTGTCCGGTGGGGGCGGCATGACGGCGGTGATGCTGGCGGCCTATCCGGATGTGTTCGCCGGAGGCGGCATCATTGCCGGCATTCCGTACCGCTGCGCCGGCAATGTCACCGAGGCGCTCACGCGCTGCGGTGTGTTCGGCGGCGCCATGCGCGATCTCACGCCGCGCCAGTGGGGAGACCGGGTACGGGACGCTTCCACCTATCCGGGGCCCTTTCCGCGCGTGTCGATCTGGCACGGCTCCGATGATGCGACGGTGAAGCCGAAAGCGATGCAGGAACTGATGGAGCAGTGGACCGACGTGCTCGGCATCGACCAGAAGCCGGAAATCAGCGAAACACTGATGGGACGGATACGACACGAGGTGTACGAAGATTTGGACGGCAATGCGCAGGTGGAAACCTGGCTGGTCGGAGGAATGGGCCATGGCACGCCGATCGATCCCGGACCTGGCGAAGAGCAGTGCGGGGTGAGGCCGCACGCCGAACACATCATCGAAGCGGGCATCTGTTCCAGCCTGCGGATCGCGCGGTTCTGGGGACTCACCAATCGCGCCCCGACGATCACGATCACGTCGGCCGAAGCCAGCGGCAACACGCTCACCGTGCGCGGCACGGCGTCGGACGAGGATGGCTTCGTGGTCAAGGTCGCGGTCAGTCTGGACGGCGTCCATCCCCAGGCCGCGCGCGATGGACACGGCACCGATGCCTGGTCGGCCACCTTCGAAAACCTGCCGCCCGATGCACGCTATGTACCCGTGGTCTCGGTGCGCGACGATCAGGGCGCGACCACGACCATACGGGCGCAGCAGCCGGTAGTCATCGGCGAGGTGGCGCCGAACAACCCGCCTTCCGTGCGCATCGACGCGGTGGACGTGGATCGCAGCTGCGTGCTCGTACACGGCCGGGCAACGGACCCGGACCCTGACAGCCCGGTAGACCGGGTCGAGGTATCGCTGGGGACAAGGCCGTTCATCGCGGCCGTCCTCGACGGCGCCGGCTATCGCGCGATCGAGTGCGAACTCGAACCGGGAACGTACACGACGAGGGCCCGCGCATTTGACGCGTTCGGCGCGGCTAGCGCCATCGCCGCCGGCACGCCTGCAAGCGTCGATAGGCATGCCAACACCACACTCGGGTCATGGCGCGATCACATGAATGCGGATCGCATCCGCGTCTACCAGCCGCCGTGCCGCACAGGATTCGGCACCTGCGACGAGCTCTTCGTGAACCTGGTCATGAAGTATGGGGAAAAGCCCTTTCCGCTGTTCAGGGGCCTGCGGTCGGACGCCTGGTTCCTGGACGAAGCGGCTGCGCTGCGGAACTGAACGGCGCCCGGTGCTTTCAGCCGGTGCGCCCTATATCGAGGTAGCGCTGGAACTGTGCGAGCAGCGCCCGCCCGGGTGCTGCCATCTCCTGGCCGTCGAGGAGCAGCGCGGCATTCTCGGGCCTGCGCGCTTGCTCGAGCAAGCGCGCCTGCAGTGCGAGCAGGCAGTCGGTGTCGAGCCGCACATCGTTCTCCGCATAGTAGTGGAATCCCCGTCCGGCTTTTATGAACTCCCCGCAAGTCGCGTCATAGAGTTCGATGGTGGTGATCTTCGGCTGCCGCTCCAGCAAGGGGGTGCTGCCGGCCGCGCCTTCGCGGGAATCCCACAGGTAGACATTGGCATTGCCGGCGTTGCCGTGCGGGCCCGCGCCGACCAGCGTGTTGAAATCCACGTTCGCCGCATAGTCGGCGAAGGGTTTGCGCTCGCGCGCTTCGGTCCTGACGATGCTCGACACATACTCGCCGGCGTCGAAACCGCCCAGATAAAAATGCACCTTTCCGCCGCGCGCCTGCGCTGTCTCGACCGCCTGCCGGTAGTAGCGCACATAGGGCGTGCCCGCCTGGTCAAGCACGCCGCGATCGGCGAACTTCAGCACTTCCCACGGGCGTTGCTCCATGATTTCGTGGTTCTGCGGCACGCGGCCGTGAACCTTCCGGTACGCCTCGCGGTACGCCTCCCGTTTCGCTGCAGCGTCCTCGACATCGAACTTGAACAGATTGCGGACGGTGGAACTGGTGTCGGTGCTGAGCTGGTGGCGAATGAAATGCCGGTCGGACTTCGCGTTATTCGCGCCCAGGCCTGCGTCCGAATAGAACAGGCGCCGGCACGGCACCCTGCCGACGGCATCGTTCACATTGTGCGTTGCCCCGGTCAGGCAGCGCAGCGCGGCATTGCGCGGCGCCGCCAGCGTCCCGGGTGCGCGCACCGAAGGCAGGGCCGGCGCGAACGGGATGCCGTTCATGCCTGCGTTTCCCTGCCGGCCGGAGCAGCGCGGCGCCCGCGCGGCACTGGTGCGGTGTCGGTATGCAGCGCCTCCCGCAGGGATGTGCCGGCACGCATCGCCAGATCAAGGATGCATGACATCAGTGCCGGGCCGGACAGGCGGTCGGCATTGGCTACCCTCGAGCGAAACGCGATGCGATCGGCCCCGGGTATGAGACAGAATCCGCCGCCGGCGCCGCCAATGTTCGCCTCCAGCAAGCGGTGCAGCAGCGCGGCATCCGTCACCGCACGATTCGTCAGCTCGACATACACCCCCAGTGCACGCTCCCCGTCCGGTTCGGGAAACAGCGCTACCGGATATCCGCCGGCCTCGATCTGCCTGATGGCAACGACCGCCTCCCATTCGGCAATTCCCGCGCTGTCGCACAATCTGCGTATTGCTGCCTGATACCAGCCGTCGCTCATGCCGATCTCCATCCGAAGCGTGTCCGCTATCAGTGGCGACAGTACCGGGACGGTTCCATTGGGCATCGCATGGCACAAGCCCGGGCCAATGGCGAAGGCCGGTGATAATCGCCGATTCCCATTTCGCACCGGAGATCGAGCATGAAGGACTGGATGTTTCTTGGAATGGCCATTCTTGCCGAAGTCGCCGCAACTTCCGCGCTCAAGTCCAGCGCCGGCTTTACCCGACTCGGCCCGTCGATTTTGGTCGTGATCGGCTATGCGTGCGCGTTCTACTTCCTGTCCCTGACCTTGCGCACGATCCCGGTCGGCGTCGCCTACGCGATCTGGGCCGGACTGGGCATCGTGCTGATCAGCCTGATCGGCCTGTTCGTCTTCGGGCAGACGCTGGACGCGCCGGCCCTGATCGGGATGGGCCTGATCATCGCAGGCGTGGTAGTGATGTACGCGTTCTCGCGCTCGGTGCCGCACTGACCGGCGCCCCCGGTTCCGCCTCCCTTGTTTATGGTATGTGCGCCACTGCCGCCTTCCGCTAGAGTGCTGACTTTCCATCGGAGCCGCGGTTATCTGTCGCCTGCGGTCGTCGCAGTCGCAGGCCCGATACCCTCTACGTAGCCTTGCAGGGCCTGCATGTCCGTCCGCATTCCTCCACGTCCAGCCTTGCTGCTGGCGCTGCAAAACGAGGTGGCAAAGGAGACGCCGCACCTGAAGCGGCTGACGGACATTATTGCCCGCGATCCTGCGCTGGCCGGCAGTTTTATCGGCATCGCCAATTCGCCGTTTTTCTACAGGCGGCAGGAAATCCGAACGGTGCACGACGCGGTGAACATGCTCGGCATCGACCAGCTGGCCTGCGTCCTCGCCGGGCTGGTGGCACGGCAGATCATCGGTTTCGGCGGAAAGCTGCTGCCGCGCTTCTGGGATGTGTCTGAGAAACGGGCGAAAGGACTGAGTTTCGTCACCCGGGAATTGGACATCGCGCCGCCCGCCCTCGCCTACAACCTCGGGCTGTTCTGCGACATCGGCATTCCGCTGATGATGTCCCGCTTCCCAAACTACAGGGAGACCCTGGCGCTGGCGAACCGCTTTTCCGATGCGCGCTTCCTGCATGTCGAGAACGAACGCCACAAGACCAACCACACCGAGGTCGGCGCCTTGCTGAGCGCCACCTGGGGAATCTCCCCCGAAGTGACCGCGGCCATCCGCTTCCACCACGTGCCGCTGGACACGATCGGCGAGGCAGCCCGGACCCGCCACCTGATCGCATGCAACATGCTTGTCGAAAAGGCGATCGATGAATTCCGCGGCGAGCGCGATCGGGGACACGTGTCGCAAGACGAGCACGCGGCAGCAGAAAGCCTGGGACTCTCCGCCGCCGACCTGGACGATCTATGCGATCGGCTCGTCCTGCGTTTTGCCGGGATGGCAGAATGGAACAGCCGCGGCGACACGGTCCGCCCGTCCGCTCGCCGCGAATATTTCGCCTCCTGATTCCGGCGCCCCGCCCCCCTCCGCATCGCGATGGTCGCTCCGGCGCAAGCGGCAACGCTACAGCACGGCCGAAGCGCCGCCGTCGATATTGATGCTGGTGCCGGTGATGAAGCTGGCCGCCTCCGACGCGAGGAACACGATCGCATTCGCCGCCTCCTCGGCCTCGCCGACCCGGCCGAGCGGGATATCGGCGGCCATCCTTTCATAGAAGGTTTCGATATCGACGCCGGCACGCGCGGCCTTGCTCTCATGCTGGCCCGCGCGGACCTTGCCGATGCACACCGTGTTGACCAGGATGTTGTGCGGTGCGTATTCCTTCGACAGCGCCTTCGTCAGCGCCAGCCCCGCCGCGCGCGTGACCGTGGTCGGCATCGTGCCGGCTCCCGGCTGCTTGCCGCCGATGTTGGTGACGTTGATGATGCGGCCCGCGCGCTTTTGCTTCATGTGCGGCAAGGCCAGCTTCGCGAGCCGGACCGCGGCGAACAGCTTCAGGTCGAAATCCGCTTTCCAGATCTCGTCGTCGAGTCCCTCGAACGCGCCGGTGGCCGATGAACCGGCGTTGTTGACCAGGATGTCGATGCCGCCGAAGCGGGAGACGGCCTCGTCAATGATGCGCCGGCAGTCATCTGCCTTGCTGACGTCTGCCGATACCGTCTCTGCCTGTCCGCCCGCCGCCCGGATCTGGCCAGCGAGCTCGTCGAGTCGCTCCTGGCCACGCGCAACGAGCACCACGCGTGCACCTTCTTCGGCCAGAGCGCCTGCGGTGGCCTTGCCTATTCCTTGCGATGCGCCGGTCACGATCGCAATCTTGTTCTCCAATCCCAGATGCATGTGCTTCCCCAAAGCTTGACAGTTGGACAGTCATTATAGGGAGGCGCCGGCAATCGTTCCGAAGGCTTCTCAGTGCCGACGTGTCGCACTGGATCTAGAATCAGGCGGATGACCCCTCCCAGCCTCCCCCACAGCCTGTCCGCCTTCTGGCAATCCTTCGCGGCCAGCCACGGCGAGGCGGTGGACGGCCGGTTCTACGAAGCCTTCCACTTTTCCGACAACGAGCAGGATGCGCGCGAACTGGCCGCGCTCGTGCTGGCCGGGACGAAACGGGCCACCGCCAGCCTGCTGCGCAGCTACGAGCAGAGCGGCCAGCCGCTGCCGTATTCGGGAGCGCTCAGCATCGTCACGAACTGGGCCGGCGAACCGGTATGCGTGATTGAAACGATCACGGTGGACGTCCTGCCGTTCGACAGCGTGCCGGCTTCATTCGCCGCAGAAGAAGGCGAAGGCGACAGATCACTAGGGTGGTGGCGCGACGCCCACTGGAGGTATTTCTCGCGCGCGTGCCGCTCGCACGGTTACGAGCCCAGCGCAACGATGCCGGTCGTGTGCGAGCGGTTTCGCGTCGTCCATGTGCACGGCCAACGCTGAAGGTGCCCGCGCGTCGGCAGGCACCATGCCCGTCCTATGCCCCGAGCAGGGCCTTCGCCTGTTCCAGCTGCCGCATCGATTCGTCGTGATCGCCCGCCTTGTGCAAACGTTCTCCTTCGGCGCGCAACTGGCGGACCCGCTCCATCGTTTCGGCGCTGAGGCCGCTTGCCGAGCTCAGCTTGGCATCGATTTCCTTCATCACATTCGGACAGTTGTGCGCAAACGCCAACGGGGACAACGCCAGCATCAGGACGGCCAGGGCAGCTTTCACGGGAGTCTCCTTGTTCCGGGCAGAATCAGGTTCGGAATGACGACATATCAC
>DATLGF010000168.1:0-9513 GCA_035540575.1 Noviherbaspirillum sp. | reverse complement strand
TTCCGATACCGGGCGTGCCGACCGAGATCGGCGCGTTGCGCTTGCGGCTTTCTTCGATCAATGCGGCCAGGGTCCTGGGACCGGCCGGATTGCCGACGAAGACATTCGGCGATTGCGCAACCAGCATGATCGGCGTGAACGCATCAGCCACCGAGTACGGCGCCCTGGCGAGCAGGTGCGGCGTGATCGTGAGTTCCGGATTTCCGGCCATCAGCAGGGTGTAGCCGTCGGCGTCGGCGCGGGCGACATTCTGCGCACCGATCACGCCCCCGGCACCGGGCCGGTTGTCGACGATGAACGAGCCTTTCAGTCTTTCGCCGAGCAGTTGCGCCACCACTCGGGTGACGCCATCAGCTCCGCCGCCGGCGGCGTAGGGCACCACGATGCGCACCGGGGAACTCGGGTAGCTGGCGGCCCATGCTGTACTGAGCAGTGACGTGGAACTCATGGAAGCCACGCCAAGGGTTGCGAGAAAATGTCTGCGGTTCATTGCTGTCTCCTTGCGCCGTTGCAAACCGGCATGTGTTGTGATTGAAGGCGAATGCATGGCGCACTTGCGCCACGGGCTTACCGTTCTTTCGGATTCAGTCGAAAATCCTTCCCGGGTTCAGGATCTGCTTCGGGTCCAGCGCCTGTTTCAGACGCTTCATCAGCGCGATCTCGCTCGCGTTGCGGGTGACGTGCAGGTACTCCTTCTTCAGTCGGCCGACACCGTGCTCCGCACTGACGGTGCCGTTGCGATCGCGCAGCGCGCCGTATGCGATTTCGTCGACCGCATGCACCCCGGCCGGATCGACCGGGCCGCTGATCAGGTGCAGGTTGTTGTCTCCGAGGTGCCCGAGGAACAGATGCTGCGCATCGGGAAGGCGCTGCTGCAGTTCCTGCTCGACCGTTTGCAGATAGTCCGCCGTGTGTCCCCACGGCATGCCGATGTCGAGCGGTGCCACCGGTTTCAAGTGAGAAAGGATTTCCGGTATCGATTCGCGCAGCCCCCAGAACGCCGCGGCCTGGGTCAGCGACGCAGCCACTGCGCAGTCCGTGATCGTGCCCTGCTCGAGAGCATCGGCCAGCGCAGCCTGCAGGCGATCTTCCATGCTCTCCCCGGGCATGCCCGCCGCTTCCACCAGGACGTACCAGGAAGCGCGACCTGTGAGCGGATTCGTGCGTCCAGTCAGGCGAGTGGCAAGGTCCATGAACGCGCCGGACATGAACTCGAATGCACACAGCGCGCTGCCGACATCACGCCTGAGCGCGCGGAGCAGGACCGGCAGGTCATCGAAGTTGTCCGCCGCAACCAATGCGGTTGCCGGTTCGCCGGTCGGCGGGTGCAGACGCAGCGTCAGGCGGGTGATGATGCCCAAGGTCCCTTCTGTTCCGACGAACAGGAAGCGAGGGTCGAGGCCGGTACTGTTCTTGACGAGCCGCGTCAGCGACGAGACCACGCTGCCATCGGCCAGAACCGCCTCCACGCCGAGTACCGAATCGCGCATCGTCCCGTAGCGGATCACGCGCACGCCGCCGGCGTTGGTGGCTGCGTTGCCGCCGATCTGGCAACTTCCTCGCGCACCGAGGTCGACCGCGAACATCCAGCCCTGCTCGGCGGCAGCCTCCTGCACCTGCTGCAGCGTCGCGCCTGCCTGCACCTGCATCACGCCTTCGAGCGCGTCGATGCTTTCGATGCGGTTCATGCGCTCCAGGTTGATCACGACATCGCCGTCGCCGGGGACTGCGCCGCCGGCCACACCTGTCATTCCGCCCTGTATCGTGATGCGCTGACCCGCGTCATGGCATCGTTGCACAATCCTGGCCACCTCTTCGGTGCTGGAAGGGCGGTACACGATCTGCGGCCGTCCCTCGGTATGGCCGCTCCAGTCCGAAAGGAACCGGTCCTCGATGGCCGGACCGGTCAGCGCCGAAATGTCGTCGCTCAAGGTGCCACCTGCGCCTGTTCTTCATTGAGGACCACCGGCGTCGAACTCGACGACCCGAGCTTGTGCGCGGCGTCCGGACCGCCGAAACGTTCGATCAGCGCGGCCTGATCTGCCTTGGCCTGGCGGTCGACCGCGATCGGATCGCAGAGCTTCAGCAGTTCCTGGTGCAGGCTGTCGATCACGGCCGCATGGTCGGCACGCCCGGCAAGATCATTGGTCTCTTCCGGATCGGCTTCCAGGTCGAACAGCTCCGGCGCGAAGCCCACGTAGTAGTGGTATTTCCAGCGTCCCTTGCGCAGCATGTATCCGGCTGCATTGCTGCCCACCGCGTGGTACTGGCTAAGTATCGTGCGCTCCGTATCGGTCGGTGCGGCCGCCACTTCGTACAGCGAACGGCCGGGTCGATCGCCCATTTCCGGCGCCGGATCGATGCCCACCGCCTCCAGGATCGTAGGGAACAGGTCCATCAGGTCCACCGGTGTCGCACATACGCCCGGATCGACGCCCGGACCGGCCAGCAGCATCGGCACCTTGACGCTTTCCTGGTACAGCGTCGACTTGCCCCAGACGCCGCGCGCGCCGAGATTGTCGCCATGGTCCGACGTATAGACGATCTGGGTGTTGTCTTCCAGGCCGGCTTCGCGCACGGCTGCGAGGATCTGGCCGACGTTGTGGTCGAGCCAGCTGCAAAGGCCGTAGTAGGCCGCGAACGCGCGCAGGCGCTCGTCCCGGTCCGCGAACGCATCGTCCGAGCCGATGAAGTCCGCATATTCCTGCACCCACGGATGGCGCTTGTAGCCGGTGCTAGGGTGGAGCTTCGGCTCGGGAAGCGTATCGAGCGGATAGAGGTCGTAGAACTCTTGCGGCACGATGAACGGAAAATGCGGGGCAACGAGGCCGACATACAGGACGAACGGGCGCCCCGCATCGCTTTTTGCGTCATGCAGCCACTGCACCGCGCGCTGCGTCACCGAGCGGTCGTATTGCGTGTACGACGATTCTCCCGGCCCCATCCGCTCGCCCAGCATGCGCGGCCCATCCTTGCGTGGACGGAACGGGTCGCGGATCGAGCCCCAGACCATGCCGTAGCCGCCGAGCACATGCATTGGCAGATGTTCGACGTCGAAGCCCGCCGGATCCTCCTCGCTGCGGTAGTGCAGCTTGCCGATGCTCTCGACGCGCACGCCATGGTCCTGCAGCACATGCCCCCAGCCGCGCTGGTGCCCGGCGTAAGGCATCGCATTGTCCCAATGGCGGATCTTGTGCACGGGCATCCCGGTGGCGAAGGCGGCGCGCGCCGGTACGCAGATGGGGCTCGGCGTGTAAGCGTCGGTAAAGCGCACGCCGCGCGCGGCGAGGAGATCGAGGTTGGGGGTTTTGATGAACGGGTGGCCGGAGCAACCCATGATGCGCGGATCATGCTCGTCGGACATGATCACAATGACGTTCTGTTTCTTCACAGTATCTCCTCTGTCGGGCTGCGTGCCCGGCTTTCGAAAATACTGTCATACGCGTAGTGGCAAATCCAATACAGTTTGGAACTGGGCAGCGATCACGTTTGCTTATGGATGCGAGCTCAGCACGCGCCGCCGGGGGCGAGAATCCGGCCGTGCAGTTGCCCGGCTTCCGCCAGCGTCTTCACCACTTCGCAAATCACGTCTCGCACACAGATGGCGGCGCCAGACAATGGATGTTCGTCAGGCCACACAACGGCCTGGACGCGCGTAAGTTCCGGCGCAACGATCGCGCGTCCTGCAAGCGTGCCGGCAGCGAGTGCATCCACGCAGGCGCTGGGCGGCATGATCGCGCAGGCAAGCCCGCTCTGCGCCACTGCCGTCAGCATCGCCGGGCTGTTGAGCTCGTACCGCACATCGAGTGAAAGATTCAAGGTGCTGGCCGCGCGTTCGACGATGCGGCGCAGGTCATGGGCGCGGTCGGGCAGCGCGAGCGGCAGGTCCGCAAGCGCAGAAAAGCTCATGTCCTCGGGCAGGCGTGCGATGTCGCACGGCGCGCCGAACAGCTTGAGGTGTTCCTCGAACAGCGGCAGCGCGGTCATGGCATCGAGCTCGTGCGCACTGGGCATCAGCGCCAGGTGGATGCGGCCCGATTCCAGCTGGGCGCGCGCGTCGCTGGACATGCCAGCGCTGATCTTCAGGTCGATGTCCGGAAAGCGCGCGAGCATTACGCTCAAAAGCGGCGCCGTCACGACGCTTGCGAGTGAACCGGCGATACATATGCGCACCCGCCCGGATGGGCGGGCCGGTGCGTCCGAGACGTCCTCCTTGAGCGAGTCGAAGGCGTCGAGCAGCGCAATGGCGCGTTCGTAAAGCCGGCGTCCGCTGGGTGAAAGCTCGACGCCCTTGGCATGGCGGTCGAACAGTTTCGTCTTGAGCTCCGACTCAAGCGCTGCGATGTTCTGGCTCAACGCCGGCTGGGCAATCGCCAAAGTTTGGGCCGCGCGCGAGAAACTGCCGCTGCGGGCGATTTCGGCGAAATACCTGAGCTGGTGAATCTTCATGGGAGGGGAGTGGAGGCGGCCGGGACCAGTATAAGGCAGTTGCCGGAGCAGCCGCAGGAAGGACCTGCGCGTAGCGTGACTAGACCTTGCGCGCCGCCGCCACCTTCAGCACCACATCCGACGTCGGATGCGCGACGCAGGGCAGCACATACCCCTCCTGCTTTTCCTCGCGGCTCACGCCCGGCCACTCGATTGCATAGCGGATCGTCCCGCTCGCCACCCGGCACAGGCAGGTGCGGCAGGTGCCGTTGCGGCAGGAAGCGGGAAGAATGATGCCGGCGCGGCGAGCCGATTCCAGAAGGGTCTGCGATTCTTGCGCGTCGAATTCGAATCCCTCTGGCTCGATTCGTACGCGCCGCGCGGGCGAAGCGGACATGAAATGCCGGGTCTTAGCTGGCGAACAGCGCGGTGAAGGCCACGGCGAGCGCGAGGACCGAGACGCCCATCGCGCCCCAGCACAGCTGCGTCATGCGGCGCGTCTTGTCCTCGGCCTGGGCCGCCGCGCTTTCCAGCGCGGTGACTGTCTTCTGCAACTGACCGGCCAGCTCGCGGATGTTTGCATCGTTCTGCGCGGCTGCCGCCTGCAGTTCCGCGATCTGCTGTTCGACCGCCGGATCGGCTTCTCCCGCTTCCGGCTTCGTAAACATCGGCTTGGTGGCGGCGACGATGGTGCCGACGTGCGGCAGAACGGCTTTCAGTGCAGGGATGATCCAGGGCGCCATGTTGTGTTCCTGTAAAACTTGAATAGGGTGGCCTTGTGGCATGAGGGACAGGATACCAAGCGTTGCCTGTTTCGGCACGCAAATGGCTCTCGGGGGCCGGTCGCTGCCGCGGATCGAACCCGTCCTCGCCGTGCCATGGTTCTAAGTCGCGAGGACAACATGGCTGACGAAAACTTGAACAAACGGTCACCCCGCGCGTCAAACTTGTACGTGCGTTATTACTTCACAGGAGGTCGTTATGAACCAGGATCAAGTCAAGGGCAACATGAAGGATGCTGCCGGCAAGGTGCAGGAAAAGGCCGGTGAAGTATTCAACAGCCCCGAGCAGGAAGCCAAGGGCATCAAGAAGCAGGTGGAAGGCAAGACCCAGGAAAAATGGGGCGATGCCAAGGACGTGGTCGACGAGTAAGCGTCACCGGATTTCGATCGACGGCGGGCTGGTCCCGCCGTTTTTTCATTCGTCGCGGAGGCGCCGGGCCAGGCTGCGCATTTTCTCGCGCGCCGTCGCCGCGCCGAACTGCTGCTCCCACTCGACATAGTCGACGAATTTCTCCGCGCCGAGGGCCGCGCAGGCGATTTCTATCCCCTGGCGCAGCGTCGTGCTCAACGCGCCTTCGGTGGTCTTGACCGCGATGAAGGGGATGCCCCGGGTCGCTTCGTCGGCCTTCAGGTGGCGCAGCAGGTCGAACATGCGGCTGTCGTCGAAGTACAGCGCGCAGACGATCAGGTCCGGCCGGTGATCGAGCTGGGCCTTGGCGGCATGCAGCGAGTGGGCGATGTTGACTGCGAGGTCGGGACCGAGGGCGGGGATGATGCGCTCGGCGGCGCGTGGGTCGGCGGCGACGAGAACGCGCCGTGCTGCAAGGGACATGACAATCCTGGGGTGAAGAAGATGCCGCGGATTGTCGGTGAGCGCGCCGCACCTGTCTGTATTGCAGCATACAGAGAGCGGACCTGTTAATGGGGCCCAGCGAGGCCCCAGCGAGGCCCTAGGGCTTGCCGAATGTTTTCTCGTAACGTTGCCGCACCACCGAATAACACTCGCACACCGCTTCCTCGAGTCCGCCGCGGTCGAGAATGGTCATCACGCCGCGCTGGTACTGGATCAGGCCGGCCTGCTGGAAGGTGCGGGCGACCAGGCTGACACTGGGCCGATAGACGCCCAGCATGTCGGCAAGGAACTCCTGGGTAAGCTGAAAGCGGTCGCCGTGCACGCGGTCATGGGACATCAGGACCCAGCGCGCGAAACGCTGCTCGATCGAATGCAGCCGGTTGCACGCGACCGACTGCGATACCTGCGCAAGATAGACCTGCAAATAGCGAGTGAGGAGCCGGTGCAGCGCGCTTCCTTCCGCAGCCGCCGCGTGGAACTGCTCGATCGGCAGGCGCAGCGAACTGCCGGGCACCTGCACGATCGTGGTTTCGATGGCGGAATCTGCGCCGGTCAGCACATCGACGGTCGTGAATCCTTCGTTTCCCACCGTGCCGACCTCCACGGCGGCGCCGTCTTCCATGATGGCCAGCACCGAGTGCGCCCCCTCGAGCGGGAAGTACACATGCGTGATCGGCTTGTCGCGCTCGAAGACGATGAAGCGGATCGGTGTGACCAAATATTCGAGATGCGGGCGCAGCGCCTGGTATTCGGGCTCCGGAAGCGCGGCCAGCAACCGATTCGGGCACTCTGCGGCGGTCGGAGATACGGCGGACATGGGAGCTCCATGGAGATAAAGTCAGCTCACCATTTAAGCCGCGTTTCCCCACATTCGGTCTGCGCTGGAACAGGAGGGCTTCACGCCAGTTGTGCCCTGCCTCAGGCGCCGTCGGCGTCCTGTCCGAGCTCGGGGTCGATCGCATGCCAATCGACAACTTCGCGCAATGCGCCGGCGCGGCCGACGAAGGGTTCGCGCTCGCGCCAGCCGCCGCGGCGGGCCGGGACAAGCCAGTAACCGTCGGTATCGCGAACCACCCAGTACGGTGGTTGCCGGGTATATTCGTAGACCTTGATCATCCGCATCTCCCCCTGGATCGCGAAGTGTCGTAACGGCCATGGCGAGCGAGCAATGCGGCGCGCCGCTGCGCATCATGACGCCGATCATGACAGAATGCGGCCGGCACCGTCACCGGCATCCACAAGGAGAACACGCCATCGACCCGCAATTCATTCTGCGCGACCTGAGCGCCTACGCCCAGACCGAACTCGGCCGCATTTTCGCGACCCTGATCGCGCTGGCCGTCACGATGGCGCTGCTCAAGCTGATTCAGCGGCGTGCCAGCCGCGCGACCGGCACCGGCATCGAGATTTCGCACCGGCGCGGCAATTTTGTCCTGCTCAAGAATCTGGTCCTGCTGTGTGCCCTGATCGTCGTCGGAGCGATCTGGGCTTCCAAGATA
Source organism: Noviherbaspirillum sp. (assembly GCA_035540575.1). Lineage (GTDB taxonomy): Bacteria > Pseudomonadota > Gammaproteobacteria > Burkholderiales > Burkholderiaceae_D > Noviherbaspirillum. The sequence goes on along the minus strand of DATLGF010000168.1, from coordinate 1,951 downwards.
GCTGGCGCGGCCTTGTCGCTGGCTGCGGTGGCGGGTGCAATGCTGCTGGTAAGCAAGGAATTTCTGACAAACCTGCTCGGTTCGGCGTTTCTCACCGTCTCGCGCCTGTATCGGGTCGGCGACTTCATCGAGCTCGACGGCATTGCCGGCCGGGTCATCGATACCGACCTGCTTGCCACTACCGTGTCGGAAATGCAAGACGGCAGCCAGCTTACCAGTCGTACCGTTGCGCTGCCGCACTCGCTGCTTCTGGTCAGGCCGGTTCGCAACCTGACCGCTACCGGCGAGTTTGTGATCAATCTGCTCAAGGTGGGGGTCGACGCTTCGGCCGATCTGCTTGCGCACGAGGCAGCCCTGCTGCGTGCCGCGCAGGAAGTCTGCGCACCCTGGCTGGAAGAGGCCAATGACCACCTGAAGCGCATCGAGCGGCGCGACCTGATGGACCTGCCGTCCGCCCAGCCGCGCGTGATCTTCCAGCTGAACGATGCCAAGCAGGCCACGCTGTCGGTACGCTACTGCTGCCGCCCGAACCAGAAGGTGAAGGTCGAGCAGGCGATCCTGCGCCGCTACCTGGCCTGCCGCGACGAAGCCGCGGGCGACTCGACGGCGGCGGCCGCGCCGCTTGCCGTGGCCGCGCAGTCCTGAACCTCGACCCGGTTGCGCCCCAGCGCCTTGGCACGGTAAAGCGCGCGGTCGGCGCGCAGGAACGTCTGGTCATGGGTTTCGCCGGGCTGCAGGCACGCCGCCCCGATCGACACCGTCAGCGGTTCGTTCAGCCCGGCAAACGCATGTGCCGCCACCGCGCTGCGAATGCGCTCGCCGACTGCGGCGGCCGCGATCAGTCCGGTATCCGGCAGCAGCACCACGAACTCCTCTCCACCATAGCGGCCGAGCTGGTCGCTGCCGCGCAGCTGTTCCTGCACCAGGGTCGCGAACTCCACCAGCACGCGGTCGCCTTCCGGATGTCCGTAGCGGTCGTTGACGTGCTTGAAGTGGTCGATGTCCAGCACCAGGATGGAAAAATGGCCGCCGTCGCATCCGGCCCGGCGGGTTTCTCCTTGCAGCGCCGTCATCATGTGGCGCCGGTTGTAGGTGCCAGTCAGCTCGTCATGCGTGGCCTGGAGCCGGATCTGTTCGAGTGCCCGCTCGTAGTCCGCGAGCGTCTGCGCGAGCCGGTTGTTGGTCTCGCGCAGGTTCGCCCGCGTTTCGTTCAGATGGCTGCCGAGCTGGGCAAACCATGGATAGAGGAAGGCCAGCATGATCAGTTGCAGCACTTCGGCGGCCGGGTTCGGCAGCACGCCGCTGGCGGCGTGCGCGGCGATGACCGCGCCATAAGAGACCACGGCAATGGCGCCGACCAGAATCGTCGCGCGCGCCTTGAGGCGGAATATGCCGAACAGCAGAATCAGCACGTAACCGAGCAGAAAGGCGTCGCGCGCGGCGGGCGCCAGGTAGATGAGCAGGGTCGCCAGCAGGGTACCGAGCGCCATCTGCGGAATCGTCATGCCGGGATCGGCGAGATGGCGATTCAGGCCGCTGCGGATCACCAGGTAGAACAGCACGTTGATCGCGACCGTGCCGGCCGCAATGCATGTGAGCGCAACAGCGGGCGCGAGCTGCTGCCAGACAGCGAGACCGACGACGACAATGCTGAAGAAATAGGCATTCAGCGCGAAGAGAAGTCGCTTGATGCGCAGTGCCTGGGCGGTGTCTTCACCGAAGAAGAGCGACTTGAGTTGCACGCTTTTGGGTCATTTCCGAAAGAAATAACTATACCGGTAACCTGCCGCTTGCGCCGCATGACTTGACGTTCTGTCGGAGGCCTGCAACTCCGTTTGCGGCGCCGAGGCTATGCCGCGATCTTGCGCCGCGCGTTCTCCACCGCCGCATCGAACTGCCCGAAGCCGTGCCAGCCGGTCGCGATGCCGAGCTTGCGGCCGCGATGGTAGAA
>DATLGF010000167.1:0-2356 GCA_035540575.1 Noviherbaspirillum sp. | reverse complement strand
GTGCTACGCGCAGACGCGCACGGAGCTGATCGAGCGCTTCGGCGGTCTGACCGCCTACAGCCGGGCACCGGCCGACGGACTGTGGAAGCCTGATGGCGGTGCAGCGGTGCGCGACGAGCTGGTAGTCGTCGAGATCATGGCAGACGTGCTGGACGAAGCCTGGTGGAAAGACTACCGGCATCGGCTCGAAGTTCGCTTTCGCCAGCAATCAATTCTAGTGCGCGCGCTCCATGCCACCCTGCTGTAAGCGCCTGGCATCGCTGCTACAATCCGCCCCTTGCCAAAGACCCAACCAGAAAGGAAATCATGTCCACCACGATGACCGCCTCCGGCTTGCAGTATGAAGACATCACCGTCGGCTCCGGCACCGAAGCCAAGGCCGGCGCCTATGTGAGCGTGCACTACACCGGCTGGCTGCAGAATGCCGACGGCAGCGCGGGCCGCAAATTCGATTCGAGCAAGGATCGCAACGACCCGTTCGCCTTCCCGCTGGGCGCCGGCCATGTGATCAAGGGCTGGGACGAAGGCGTGCAGGGCATGAAGGTGGGCGGCGTGCGCAAGCTGATCATCCCGTCCTCGCTCGGCTACGGCGCACGCGGCGCCGGCGGCGTGATCCCGCCCAATGCCACGCTGATTTTCGAAGTCGAACTTCTGGCCGCTTAAGCGTCCGCCAAAATCAACAAGGGCGGAGCAGCGCGAACCGCCCGTTCAACACCAACACCAACACCCGAGGGGATAAGCATGAGCCTGCAAGACCAGTTCCAACAAGCCGTCGCCGACTCGAAGAACCTGCCGGAACGCCCGGACAACATGACGCTGCTGAAGATCTACGCGCTGTACAAGCAGGCCACGGAAGGCGACGTGCAGGGCGAGCGTCCCGGCTTCACCGACATGGTCGGCCGCGCGAAGTTCGACGCCTGGGATGCGCTCAAAGGCACCTCGAAGGACGACGCGATGCAGCAGTACGTCGACCTGATCAACGACCTGAAGGGCTGATCCTCACTGCGCCGCCCGGCCGAACGCTTCCGGATTGAGGGCGTTCGGCGGCATCCTGCCGGACAGGGCGGCAATCAGATTGTCGGCCGCGCAATTGGCCATCGCGCGGCGCGTCGGTTCGGATGCGCTGCCGATATGCGGCGTGAGCACGACGTTCGACAGTTCCAGGAAGCCCGGGTGCAGCTTCGGCTCGCTCTCGAACACATCCAGCCCCGCCGCGGCAATGCGCTTCTCGCGCAGCGCCGCCACCAGCGCCGCATCGTCCACGATGCCGCCGCGCGCAATGTTCACCAGCGTCCCGCTGCGTTTCATCAGATCCAGTTCGGCCGCACCGATCGTGTGGTGCGTGGCCTGCGAATACGGCAGCACGAGCACCACGTGGTCGGCGCTGCGCAGCAGTTCTTCCTTCGACACATGACGCGCCTGATTGGCCGCCACCTCCTGGGCTTCGGGCAGGCGCGAGCGGTTGTGATAGATCACGCGCATGTTGAAGCCGATCGAGCGGCGCGCAATCGCCTGGCCGATGCGTCCCATGCCGATGATGCCGAGCGTTGTGCCGTGCACGTCGGCGCCGAGGAAGGCGTCGAAACGCCAGTCCTTCCACTGGCCGTCGCGCAGCCAGCGCTCGGATTCGGTCACGCGCCGCGCCGTTGCCAGCAGCAGCGCCCAGGCGAAATCCGCGGTGGTTTCGTTGAGCACGTCCGGGGTATTGGTGACGATGACGCCGGCGCGGCTGGCCGCGGCAAGATCGATGTTGTTGTAGCCGACCGCCATGTTGCACACCGCCTTCAGTTGCGGACAGGCGGCGAACAGCGCCGCACCGACCTGCTCGCGCGGCGTCGTGTAGAGGCCGTCCTTGTCACGTGCGCGCGCGATCAGTTCTTCGGAGGAGAGCAGCCGGTCTTCCTGGTTTGCGTCGACCTCGAAATGCTCGGCAAGCCGGGCGACGATTTCCGGGAACACGGAGCGTGCGATCAGGACCTTCGGTTTGCTCATGGCCATCAGCCTCGTAGAGGTGGAGCGGCCATTGTAGCGTCAGCGCTCGTCGACGATGATCACGTGCACGCGGTACGGGCCATGTGCGCCGAGCACGATGGTCTGTTCGATGTCGCCGGTACGGGAAGGGCCGGAGATGAAGTTCACCGCGCGCGGGAGCTCGCCGTGCTCGGCGCGCGCGAGCGCGAATGCATCCTCCATCGCGGCGACGATGCGCGAACGCTCGACGATTGCGACATGCGTCTCAGGCAGGAGGCTCGCCGAGGGCCAGGTGCGGGGGCCGGACAGCAGCATCAGGGTCCCGGTCTCGGCCACCGCACCTGGCCCTCGGCGAGCCTCCTGCCTGAGACGCATGTCGCAATCG
>DATLGF010000166.1:0-9621 GCA_035540575.1 Noviherbaspirillum sp. | reverse complement strand
CGATCGTCGCGTTTACCCGCTCGCTGTCGCAGCAGCTGGCAGAGAAGGGGATACTCGTCAACGCGGTGGCTCCGGGGCCGGTCTGGACCCCGCTGATTCCATCCAGCTTTCCCGAGGAAGCGGTCGAGGGATTCGGCGAGAAGGTGCCGCTCGGACGTGCCGGGCAGCCGGACGAGATCGCGCCGTCGTACATCTTTCTCGCCAGCGCGGATGCGGCCTACATGACGGGGCAGGTACTGCATCCGAACGGGGGGGAGGTGGTGAATGCGTGAAGCGCAATGAACCTGTCTTTCCGAGCGCAGCGAGGAATCTCCGGCGCATGAGTCGATGAGGTCCCTCGCTGCGCTCGGGACGGCGTTGGTTGCGTCGTTCGCCGTGTGAAACGCGCTTGAAATCCGCGCCGCGGCCGGAACGAGCCGCTAGTACTCCTTCAGCCGGTTGTACAAGGTCTTCAGGCTGATGCCCAGTGCCTCGGCAGTCAGGCGCTTGTTGCCGCTGTAGTGCTTGAGCGTGGCGAGGATGATTTCGCGCTGCGCGTCGGCCAGCGGGGTGCCGACGAAGAAGTTCAGGTAGCCGTCCTGTTCGGTCGGCTTCTTGGTCGCCAGCTCGGAGATGCATTCCTCGATGCTGAGCGTGTCGGTGGAGAGGATGAACGCGCGCTGGACCACGTTCTTCAGTTCACGTACGTTGCCGGGCCACGAGTAGGTGCGCATCACGTCCAGCGAGGTGCGCGAGAACGCCTTCTTTGTCTTCGCATCTCCATTGAGCTGATCGAGAAAGTGCTGTGCAAGCAGCTCGATGTCGTCGCCGCGCTCGCGCAGCGGCGGCACGCGCAGCGGGAAGACCGCAAGCCGGTACATCAGGTCTTCGCGCAGATTGCCCTGCCTGACCGCCTGTTCGAGATCGCGGTTGGTGGCGGCGATCAGGCGCACGTCCACGCGCACCTCCTGGTCGCCACCCACGCGCAGGAAGCTGCCCGATTCGAGCACGCGCAGCAGCTTGACCTGCATTTCGATCGGCATCTCCGTGATTTCATCAAGGAACAGCGTGCCGCCGGAGGCATGCTCGAAGTAGCCGATGTGCTGGCGCACCGCGCCGGTGAAGCTTCCTTTCTCGTGCCCGAACAGCGCGGCCTCGATCAGGTGCGCGGGGATCGCTCCGCAGTTCACCGCGACGAATGGCTTTTCGCTGCGCAGGCTTGCGCGATGCACCGAGTTGGCCACGACTTCCTTGCCGGTTCCACTTTCTCCGATCAACAGGACGGTTGCGTCAGTGACCGCAACGCGTTCGATCTGCTGGCGAAGCTGCACCATGGCGGGCGCCTGCCCCACCATGGTCTCGTATCGTTTGCTTGTCTTGTCCTGAGTCATTGAAGTGAAGGTAAGCGGCACGGCGCGTTGCCTGCGCGATTGTCAAAACCATTGCTTGCAGAGCCGATTGCATCAATTCAGTTCCCGGCCCACGCCCGCACGTGTTCGGCGCGTCTGTCCAGCATAGCGTGCCTGCATGGACGCGCAATGCGCCCCGGAATGTCCGCTCCACGTATCGGAAAAAATACGTGTAAGCCTTACTTCGCGGCTGTAAGTTTTTCTGCGCCGGCGCGCCATCATTTGCGGCGAGCGATGTTTGACGCAATCTGCGCCGCCGGTAATTTCCTCCCGCCATTGGCATGGATTCTGCCTCACCGGCGCTCGGCCCGTTTTGTGAATTCGTCAAGAACTTCCCGAGTATGGGCCGGTCAAGCGTGAACCCCATGACTTATGAAAGGAAGAGAAATGAGAACGATCAAGAACACCTCGAAAGCGTTTGCGGTGATGGCCGTCCTTGGCTTGGCTCTTGCTGGGTGCGAACAACAAGGAGCCGGTACCACGGGTGATACCGGCACAGGCGGAACCGGCGCCGCCGGCGGCATGAATCCACCGGCCACGACCGGGCAAGACCAGGCTGGTACCGGTGGCACTGGCGGAGGAACCGGCGGCACCGGCACCTCAAACTAGCGAAAGGTAAAACGATGAAAGCAATTGTCGACACTTCGAAAGTCGTTCTCATAGGCGCTTTGTTGGGTGTGGCAGTCGCTGGATGTGATCGGACGGCGACCGACCAGGCGACCGATACCGGCGCGACCGGCTCGCCGCCCCCCGCAACCACCGGAACCGAAGCGGCGGGTACCGCGCCCGACACTGCGGCCGGCGAGCCGGGCGCGGCGGGAACGGACGCGGCCACCGACACGCCAGCCGGAACCGCCGAACCCGGTACGCCGGGCGCAACCGATCCGGCCACCGGCACGCCCGGCACGGCACCCGAGGGCGCGGCGCCGCCTGCCACCAGCGGTGCCGGCGCGACCGGTGAAACCGCCGCGGGAACCGGTGCTGCGGGAACCGGCGAACCGCAGTCCTACATTGGCGATCCTGCTGCGCAAGGCACGCAAGGTACGCAAGGCGCCACTGCAGGTCCGGCGGTGACGGGAACGACGAGCGACCAGCCTGCCGGCGCGGCGGGCACGGTCGAGGGTCAGACCGGCGTAACCGGCGGCGATGCGGCAAGCGGTGCGTCCGGTGCGACCGGTGCGACCGGCACGGGCGGGGAAACCGCCGCCGCGGGAGCCGCGACCCCGGGTGACACCGGGACCGGAGCTGCCGGGGCAGGCGCGACCACCTCTGGCGCCGGTTCGACCCTGGGTGCCGACACTGCTTCAGGAACCGGAGGCGCGGCCATCCCCGCCCCCGGTTCCGGTGATGTCGCCGGTGCCGCGGCATCCGGCAGCGGTACGATGGACAGCCCAGGCGGGGCCGGGGTTGGCGCGCAGACCGGCGCGGGTGGCGATACGGTGACGCCGGGCGCGACAGCCGGCGTGCCGCTGACCACCGGCGATGGCGGCACCGGCGCGAGCGCCACCAGTGCAGGCAGCAACATCGCCGGCGCCGCAAGTCCGGGCGAGCAGCCGCCGCTGCGCGGCGATGCGGCAACCACGGTCCCGGGCGGTGGCACCACGGCTTCGGGTGCGACGGTAGGCGTGGGCGCCGGTGCGGCCGGTGCGCCGGGTCAGCCGGGTACCGCACAGGGCATGCCGATGGACCAGCAGCCGACCCAGCAGCAGGACCAGCAGCAAGGCATGCAGCAGCAAGGCATGCAGCAGCAAGCCCAGCAGCCTGGCCAGCAGGACACCACCGGCGCTGCTGCGACCGGCGCCGGCGCAGCGGGTGTCGCCACTGCCGGTGCGGGCGCGACGGTCGAGGATACAAGCCTGATGAACCGCGTGCGCGCGGCATTGCTGGCCGAAGCAAATGTGCCGGATGAAAACATCCAGGTGCAGGCGTCAGGTGGCAACGTCACGTTGACCGGCAGCGTCAGCACTTCTGACCAGGCGCAACTTGCCGAGCAGGTCGTGCGCCAGGTGGACGGCGTGCAAAACGTCGAAAACAATCTCCAGACCGGAAACTAAATCGGCCCACACCCCTCTGATCCTGACATGCCGAAGCTGCAATGCAGTCTTCGCATGCCAGGATCCTGCATTTGCATCGATACCTGTTTTGGGTCAATAAGGCAGACAACAAGCGCCGGACAATCGAATGTATTCGCGGATGGTGCTTCTATCCGCAGCTCCCGAGGCAGTCGTCGTGCAGTCTTCATCCCCCTGCAAGCTCAACCGCGCGCCCTGAATTTTCTCGGCGCGTGATCGCTGTTGAAACGCTCGGGCTGCCTCGCAGCAAGACAAATTTCCTACGGACTGAGATTGCAAGATGCCCCATGTACTGATTGTCGATGACGACGTCAACACGCGCGAAGCGCTGGCCGAGATCGCTGCAGGCGAAGGCTTTACCGCCGCCATGGCCGGCACCATCCGCGATGCGCAGCTGCAGATCATGCGCCAGCGTCCGGACGTGGTGCTAATCGACATCAAGCTGCCCGACGGCAGCGGGATGGACCTGTTCAACGACATCGAGTCGCGTGCAACGACCGAGATCGTCCTCATCACAGGCCACGCGAGCGTGGAGACGGCCGTGGAAGCCCTGCGGCTTGGCGCGGCCGATTACCTGACCAAGCCGATCAACTTCAGGCGCCTGAAGGGCCTGCTCTCGCGCATTCCGCGCACGGTGGACCTGAAGGAAGAAATCGGCGTGCTGCGCAGCGAACTGCGCCGCCTCGGCCATTTCGGGCAGATGCTGGGCGCGTCGCCGCCGATGCAGAAGCTGTACAACCACATCGCGCGCGTGGCGCCGACCGAAGCCACCGTCCTGCTGCTCGGCGAGAGCGGCACTGGCAAGGAACTGGCCGCGCAGACCATACACGAGCTCTCGCTGCGCCAGAAGCATCCGTTTCTTCCCGTGAACTGTGGGGCGATCTCGCCCCAGTTGATCGAGAGCGAGATCTTCGGCCATGAGAAGGGCAGTTTTACCGGCGCCGACCGTCAGCACAAGGGCTACTTCGAGCGCGCCAACGGCGGCACGCTGTTCCTCGACGAAATTACCGAGATGCCGATCGAGCTGCAGGTCAAGCTGCTGCGCGTGCTGGAAACCGGATCCTTCATGCGCATCGGCGGCAACCAGGAAATCGACACCGATGTGCGCGTGATCGCCGCCTCCAACCGCGATCCTGAGCAGGCGGTTGCCGACGGCAAGCTGCGCCTGGATCTGTATCACCGCCTCAACGTGTTCCCGCTGCGCATCCCGCCGCTGCGCGAGCGCGGCGAGGACATCATCCTGCTCGCGCAGCACTTCCTCGACGAGCTGAACAAGGCGCACGGCACGAACAAGGAGCTGTCGCCGGAGGGCTCCTCGTCGCTCTTGAACTACCACTGGCCCGGCAACGTGCGCGAACTGCGCAACTACATGCAGCGTGCGTTCATCCTGTCCGACGACGTCATCGATGCGTCGGCGCTGGCGCCCGTGCTCACTACGCAGTCGCCGGTCGGGCTTACGCTGGCGATCCCGGTCGGGACCTCGCTGGCCGACGTCGATCGCAAGCTGATCTACGCGACGCTGGATTTGTGCGGGGGCGTGAAGAAGCGCGCGGCCGACATCCTCGGCATCAGCCTGAAGACGCTGTACAACCGGCTCGAGGAGTACGGCCCGTATGAAGGGCCGCAGCAACAGCAGAAGAAGGATGACGCCGCGATGCGCGGCGGCAGCGACGCCTATCACTGAGGCAGGATCGGCGGGCGCCAGGGCTGGCGCTTTGCGCAGTGCGTTCGCCGATCGCGCTCGGGCTAACGCGTGACCATCGTATCGATCACGACGATCAATTCCTCCGCCGCCACCGGCTTGGTGACGTGCATCTGGAATCCCGCGGTCAGCGCGCGGATGCGGTCCTCGCGGTGCGCGAACGCAGTCAGCGCGAGCGCAGGCATGCGCGCCAGCGGCACCTTGCCCGCGGCATTCGTCCAGGTGCGCAGCCGGCGCAGCACCGCGTATCCATCCTCGCCGGGCATGGCGATGTCGCAGACCAGCACATCGGGCATCGCGTCTTCCGCGCGGCCTTCCAGCCACTGCACCGCTTCGGCGCCGGAGGACGCCGCGTAAACCTGGGCGCCGGCCGAGGACAACACGACGGTCAGCGATTCGCGCGCTTCCTCCTGGTCGTCGATCAGCAGCACCTGCAGACCATCCAGCGAGGGCAGCGGCAGCGCGCCGACCCCGCTTTCCTCGTAGGGCGCAACCGCCGCGTACTTCTGCGAACGCGCGCGCAGCGGGAAGTGCACGGTGAACGTTGTGCCGGTGCCTTCGCCGCGGCTTTCCGCGGTCACCCGCCCCTCATGCAGCTCGACCAGGTGGCGCACCAGGAACAGGCCCAGACCGAGTCCGCTGTGGTTGCGCGTGCTGCTGGTGTCGGCCTGACTGAAGCGGTCGAACAGGTGCGGCAGGAATTCCGGCGAGATGCCGACGCCGTCGTCGCGCACGCTCACGCAGATCTCGCGCTCGCTGTGGGTGGCCGCCATCCAGACGTTGCCGCCCTCGTGCGTGAACTTGATGGCGTTGGACAACAGGTTCCAGAAGATCTGCTGGACCCGGTCGGCGTCGCCTTCGATCTGCTCGGTGGTGATCCGGTAGGTGCAGGTGAGGGCGATGCGCTTGGCCGCCGCCAGCGGGCGGACGCTTTCCACCGCCGCCTGCAAGGTCGGCAGGAGCGCCAGCGGCTGGCGCACCAGGCGCAGCTTGCCGCTCATCATGCGCGTGACGTCGAGCAGGTCCTCGATCAGCCGCACCTGCTGGCCCACGCCGGTCTTGATGCCTTGCAGCGCGCGCTGCGCGAGCGGCGCCGAGGTCGCATCCTTCACATAGTTTTCCAGCACATGCGCCCAGCTCTGGATGCCGTTGAGCGGCGCGCGCAGCTCATGCGAGACGATCGCGAGGAATTCGTCACGCGCGCGCGCGGCGGTCTCGGCCTGGATGCGCGCGCTGCGTTCGCGCGCGAGCAGCTCGTCACGCTCTTTCTCCATGCGTGCACGCTCGGTCACGTCATAGGCAATCACGACCACCGATTCGATCTGGCCGCTGGCATCGATCTCCGGCACGACCCGCCCGGAGAAATAGCGGATCTGGCCTTCCTGCTCGTATTCGAACAGCAAACGTTGCTCGCTGCCCGTATCGAAGGCTGCGCGCGTGGCGTTGTCCCAGGCGCGCACCACCGATTCCGGCAGCCCGAGTTCGGCCTTGGTCTTGCCGATATAGGCGGACGCCTTCAGCCCGGACAGCTTTTCCACCGACGGGTTGACGTAGAGATGGCGCATCTGGCGATCGATGCGCGCAATGATGTCGGGCGAGTGTTCCACCAGGGTCTTGAATTCGCGTTCGCGCCGATGCAGGCGTTCCTCGGTCTCGCGCAGCCGCGACACGTCGGTCACTGCCGCCACGAGGCCGCGCACCTTGCCGTGCGCATCAAACTCGGGCACGTACATCATGCGCATGTAGTACTGTTGGTCCGCATCCGCGGCCGGCAGTTTCACTTCATGCTCGCACGGGGTGCCCGCCAGGGCGGTGTCGATGAATTCGCGCAGGCGGCCGAAGGCCGGCTCTCCGACCAGCTCCGGGATGCGCTTGCCGACGATATCGCGCGGCGAGAGGCGGAAGCGGTCGAGATAGGTCCGGTTGGCGAAGGTAAGCCGATATTCCGGATCACAGCGGGCGATGAAGACCGGTGCCGCGTCGGTGATCAGGCGCAGCTGGTGGGCGCGCTCGCGCAACTGCCTTTCTCCGCTCTTGCGTTCGGTGATGTCGTTGACCATCACGGAAAATCCGCACACCTTCCCGTTCTCGTCGCGGTCGGGAGTGTAGACGGCCAGTGCGTGGCGCACTCCCTCGCTGCTTTCGATGCGCGTTTCATAGGAAACCTGCTCGCCGGCGAGCGCGCGGGCAACGTACGGCTGCGCCTGCGCATAGGCCGCGCCAAGCACATCGCGCATGCTGCTGCCGATCAAGACGCGGCGCGCGAGGCCGAACCATTGCTCGTAGGCGGCGTTGACGAAGCGGTAGCGCTGTTCGCTGTCGACGTAGGCAATGAGCGCGGGAACGGCGTCCGTGATCACGCGCAGGTACTGGTCCTGCTGGTGCAGTGCCGCGGCGATGCGCTTGCGCGCACTGACGTCGCGCACGACGATCACGCGGCCGTCGTCGCTGTCGCGGTCGAGGTAGGGAGCGATCGTGATTTCGACATCGGCCACGCTGTTGTTCGCCAGCACGAGCTGCCGCTCGTAGGAGGCCGGGCAGACGTCGAGCTGCAGCGGGAACGGCGCGCCCGCGCGCTGCGGCGTCTTGAGCAGGTCGGCGAGAACCCGCCCGTGCAGAAGCTCGGCACTCGGGGCGCCGACGAGCGTGGCCGCCGCGCGGTTCGCGCCGACGATGCGCCCTTCGTGCAACAGGAAGATGGCGTCGACGCAGCCTTCGATCAACTGACGGTACCGGTCCTCTTCCGGATAAGCGGATGCATAGGCAGAGGTCACTGGAGGGGCGTTTCGCGACGGCGTGCCGGTCAGGGCAACGGCACGCAGTTCAGCGAGAGGCTCCGCCGGTTTGTTCGATACAGCCATTGGCAACGATGCTCCTTGGTGCACGGCCGCGCCTGCAGGGCGGCCGGCCGCGCCCGTTCGGGTTGTTCGGAAGCGGTCCGCATGCGGACCGCATGATTGGCAGGCTCAGGCACTCTTGCTGTCCACCTGGCGGAAGCTATCGAGTTGCAGCTGCGACAGGTAGGCGCCGAACTCGCTCGCCACCGCCGGATGCTTCAGGCCGTACGCAACCGAGGCCTGCAGGTAGCCGAGCTTGGAACCGCAGTCATAGCGCGTGCCGCGGAACTCGTAGGCGAGCACCGGATGGCGGGCCAGCATCGCAGCGATTGCGTCCGTGAGCTGGATCTCGCCGCCGGTGCCCGGCGTGACGTTCTCCAGATAATCGAAAATCTCCGGCGTAAACACGTAGCGGCCGACCACGCCCAAGGTCGAGGGGGCGTTCTCGGGCTGCGGCTTCTCGACGATATCGCCGACCTTGTGGATGCGCACGCCCATCGATTGCGGGCGCACGATGCCGTACTGGTTCGTGTGCTCGAGCGGAACGTTCTGCACACCCACCACCGAGGCGCCGTGCTGCGCATGCAGGTCCGTCATCTGCTTGAGGACCGGCACTTCGGCGTCGATCAGGTCGTCGGCCAGCACGACGGCAAACGGTTCGTCGCCCACCAACGGGCGTGCGCACAGCACCGCGTGCCCGAGTCCCAGCGCCTCGCTCTGGCGCACGTAGGAATAGTGCAGGTTGTCGGGCAGCAGGGACTGGATCTCCTTGAGCAGCTTGATCTTGCCATGCGAGGCGAGCTCGGATTCCAGCTCGTACGCCTTGTCGAAATGATCTTCGATGCTGCGCTTGCCGCGCCCGGTGATGAAGATCATTTCGGTAATTCCCGCGGCGGCGGCTTCTTCGACCGCATACTGAATCAGCGGCTTGTCGACAATCGGCAGCATCTCCTTCGGCGAGGCCTTGGTCACGGGCAGGAAACGGGTGCCGAGGCCGGCTACGGGAAACACCGCTTTTCGAATCTTGGTCATGGTTTCTCTCTTTGTCGCGTTGAACGAAGCTGTTACGTTCCTGCCGCCGGTCGCGCAGCGTAAGGATTACAAGCCGCACGCACGTCTTTACATGCTGTTACATGTCCGGCGACACGCGCGACACGCCCGCTCGCACTTGCGTGCTGCGTCGCGCAGGTGCGCGGCACGCGGACGAGCGGGCGGGCAGTCGGCGTCTTTCCGTACGTAGCAGGAAACGTACCGGTAGCTTGCCGGTCCTGGGCCGGAGCGCCGTTGAGCCAGATCAGCGTGTTGCGAAATCCGCGCCGTATATTGGGATGTCGTTCAACCGCGTGCGCAATGCAGTGCTCGGCGCGCGCCCATTCCATGACGCGCCGCAATGCGGCGCGCCCGAAGACTGTCCCTTGATACCGGTAATCGCTTTTCCCGCCTCCGTCCAATGCGCGCTGTCCGGCGCGCGGCACATCTTTTGCACTGCAGCGCTGCGGCATGGCGAGCGGGAAGTGCGTGCCGTCCTCAACCCTTCGATTGCGCCGTATGACAAGGAGTAAGCATGGCTTCAGGAATCATCGTGTTTTCCCACCTGCGCTGGAACTTTGTCTTTCAGCGGC
>DATLGF010000165.1:0-7533 GCA_035540575.1 Noviherbaspirillum sp. | reverse complement strand
CTTCGTGGTCGGCGTCGCGCGTGTCGACCACCAGGGTTCCTGTCGCGGCCAGATGCGTACTGACTTCGGGCGCCCACTCGACCATCTTCGGCGTGAACGCGCCGACCGCCGCGACGAAGGCATCGTCGCGCGGGCGCGCGCGCAGCACGACCTGCTGCGCCGGCGTGGCCGTGACGACCAGCGGGCATTCGGCGAGCGCAGCGTCGGCATCCTGCACCTGGCGCGCGCGCATGCCGAGCGACTGCGCGTGCGCAACCAGCGCCTGCGCGCTCGTGGCGCTGCGCGAGGCGATCCAGACTTCATCGACCCCGAGCCCGGCGCGGAAGGCTTCCAGATGGGAGCGTCCCTGCACGCCGGCGCCGACGATCAGCAATGGGCCGTCGGTGCGCGGCGCAAGCGTCTGCGCGGCGAGCAGCGACACCGCTGCAGTACGGCGCGCGGTGACCGTCGGCCCGTCGAGGATCGCGATGCGCTGCCCGGTCGCGACGTCGAACACGACGATGTCGCCCTGGATGCTCGGCAGCCCCCGCTCGCTGTCGTCGGGCACGAAGGTGATGAGCTTGGTGATCGCGACCTTGCCGTCGTGGGCCGGCATCACGAACAGGCTGGCGCCATTGGGGAGCCGCTCGACGAGACGCGGGGGGACAGTCACGCCCGGATCGGCGAGCAGGGATGCGATGGCTTGCGCAAGGCGCGGATAGGGCAAGGCGGCGGCGGTCGCCTCGGGCGTCAGGAGTGCGGAATTCGGCATGCGGGTCAGGTTCAGGTGCGTGGCGCCGGGCGCGCTGTCAGGCCCTCGGACGGATAGCGGGTGAAGTAATGCACGGCTTCGTCGGGCGTGCAGTGCAGCCAGGCATCGTATTGTTCGGGGTCGAGGATGACGACCATGCGCTTCTCGTCATTGGGCTTGTGGAAGCGCTGCATCATCGGATGGCCGTCGGCATTGACGGTCAGCATCGAGAACGAGATCAGCGGCAGGCCGTTCGGGCCGTCGGCACGGTATTCCCAGATGCCGGCAATCGCCATCGGCGCGCCGTCGGCGCGCGCGATCTCCCAGCGCACCGGCTTGCCGGTCTCGTACGAGGGTTCGTAGAAGGATTCGGCCGGGATCAGGCAGTACTGGCGGCGCTTGAACGCATTGCGAAAGCTGGGCTTGGCCGCCACCGTTTCGGTGCGCGCGTTATAGGTCTGGCGTGCGAGCTTCAGGTCGGCCCAGTGCGGAACCATGCCGAACATCCCGAGCACCGCCGCGCGGTCGCCCGGCAGCGCGTCCGCACGCGGCAGGCGCACGATCGGCGCCATGTAACCGGGGTAGGCCTCCTCCTTCCATGGGGAATCGGGCGGCGCCACCTGGAAATGGCGCATCAGGTGCTCGTAGCGGCTCGGGACGTAGTTCGCGCACATGGTTCCGTTCTACCGGACCGTCGGGCCCGCTGCGCTATGCCGCGGCCAGCGCCTGATCCAGATCAGCGATCAGGTCGTCGACGTGCTCGATGCCGATCGACAGGCGCAGCATTTCCTCGGACACGCCGGCCTTGGCAAGCTCTTCGGGATTGAGCTGGCGGTGCGTGGTCGAGGCCGGATGCGTCGCGAGCGACTTCGCGTCGCCGATGTTGACCAGCCGCGTAAACAGCTGCAGCGCATCCAGCACGCGGGCGCCGGCCGCGCGCGGGTCGGCCTTGTCCGCCGCCTTCAGGCCGAACGAGAGAATGCCCGACGCGCGGCCGGCCATGTACTTCTGCGCCAGCGCATGGTCAGCATGGTCTTCCAGGCCGGCGTAGTTGACCCAGGCCACCTTCGAATGGGATTTCAGATAGCGTGCGACCTTCAGCGCGTTCTCGCAGATGCGGTCCATGCGCAGCGCAAGGGTTTCGATGCCTTGCAGGATCAGGAACGCGTTCATCGGTGCGATCGCCGCGCCCATGTTGCGCAGCGGGACCACGCGCGCTCGGCCGATGAAGGCCGCCTCGCCGAGCGCCTCGGTGTAGACCACGCCGTGGTAGGACACGTCCGGCTCGTTGAGCCGCTTGAAGCGGTCCTTGTGCTGCGCCCACGGGAATTTGCCGCTGTCGACGATTGCGCCGCCAACGCTGTTGCCATGTCCGCCGAGATACTTGGTCAGTGAATGCACGACGATATCCGCGCCATGCTCGAACGGCCGGCACAGGTACGGCGTCGGCACGGTGTTGTCGACGATCAGCGGAATGCCGTGCGCGTGGGCGATGTCGGCCAGCGCGGCGAAATCGGTGATGTTGCCGAGCGGGTTGCCGATCGATTCGCAGAAGATCGCCTTCGTGCGGGCATCGATCAGCGCGGCGAAGCTGTCCGGCCTGGCCGCGTCTGCAAAGCGCGTCTCGATGCCCATCTGCGGCAATGTGTGCGCGAACAGGTTGTAGGTGCCGCCGTACAGCGTGCTCGCGGACACGATGTTGTCCCCTGCCTCGCAGATCGTCTGCACCGCATACGTGATCGCCGCCATGCCGGAGGCCACCGCCAGTGCCCCTACCCCGCCCTCGAGCGCGGCCATGCGCTTTTCCAGGATGTCCTGGGTCGGATTCATGATGCGGGTGTAGATGTTGCCGGCCACCTTCAGGTCGAACAAATCCGCGCCATGCTGCGCGTTGTCGAACGCGTAGGCGACCGTCTGGTAGATCGGTGCGGCCACGGCCTTCGTGGTCGGATCGGGTGAATAGCCGGCGTGCACGGCGAGGGTTTCGAGTTTCATCGTCGCTCCAGTCTCTCATTGCAGAACGCGCCATTGTGCCCTGAATCGGGTGCGCCTGCCCGGACGCACTCGTGTGGTGCATGCGAACGATCGTCTTGCGTGTTGCTGGTAAACTCTGCCGGTTCGCTCGCCGGTACTGCGCCGCCCAATGCCAGGTGCATCGACATGCACGTCCACATGCATTGCGCGCCGGTGCCGGACCCTGCCCGCCTTCCGTTTTGGAATAAATCCATGCCTTCACAAGACAAGTTGCGACGAACCAGCTACTTCTACATTCTCGGCATCAGCCTGCTGGTATTCCTGATCGACTGCTTCACGCCGCTCGGCTACGCGATCTGGCTGCTTTATGTGTTTCCCGTCGCGCTGGCGATGCTCGAGTCGCGGCCGGATCTGCCCGTCGCCATCGCGGTGGGACTGCTGCCGCTGCTGCTGATCGGCTATGTGCTCTCGCCCGAGGGCGTGAACGAAACGATCGCCGTGGTCAACCGCATGATCGCGGTGCTGGCGGTGTTCGGCGTGGCCTACATGTCGCGCCGGATGATCTCGGAACGCCTGGTGGCGCGCCACCTGATCTGGATCGAGAAGGGGCGCGCGGAAGTATCCCGCAGCATACTCGGCGAACCGACCGTGGAGGAACTCTCCGACCGCATCCTGCAGGCGCTGGCGCGCTACTTCGGTGCGCAGGTGGCCGCGTTCTACCGGATCGAAGGCGATGCGCTGGTACGCTCGGGCGGCTATGCGCTGGACCCCGCGCGCACGCCGCGCGAGATCGCACTCGGCCAGGGCTTGACCGGCGAGGCGGCCCGCTCCGGCAAGCCGGTTGCCGTGTCCGACCTCCCGCCGGACTATCTGCATGTCAGCTCGGCGACCGGAACGGCGGTGCCGGCGCAGGTGCTGGCCGCGCCGTTCACGACGGACGGGCGCGTCAGCGGTGTGCTGGAGTTCGGCTTCGTGAAGCCCGGCGACCTGCGCAGCGAGATCGAACTGCTCGAACTGGTGTCGGAGAAGATCGGCAGCGCGATGCGTTCGGCCGACTACCGCCAGCATCTGAAGAACCTGCTGGAAGAGACCCAGCGCCAGAGCGAGGAATTGCAGGCGCAACAGGAAGAGCTGCGCGTGACGAACGAGGAACTGGCCGAGCAGGCGAAGGTGCTGCAGGAATCGCAGGCCCAGCTGGAATCGCAGCAGAGCGACCTCGAACAGGCCAACGTGCAGCTCGAGGAGCGCAACCAGCTGCTGGAGCAGCAGAAGCGCAACCTGATCCAGGCCCAGCTGGCGCTGGAAAAGAACTCGGCAGAGCTCGAGCGCGCCAACCGCTACAAGTCCGAATTCCTTGCGAACATGTCGCACGAGCTGCGCACGCCGCTCAACAGTGCGCTGATCCTGGCCAACGTGCTCGCCGAAAACAAGGCCGGCACGCTCACCGACGAGCAGGTGCGCTACGCCCGCACCATCCACTCCGCCAACACCGACCTGCTCGCACTGATCAATGACATCCTCGACCTGTCGAAGATCGAGGCCGGCCAGGTTGAAGTGACGGTCGAGCCGGTGCCGATCGAGCGCATCCTTGGCGCACTGCGTCAGACGTTTGAACCTGTGGCCAGGGAAAAGGGCTTGTCCTTGCGCTTCGCCGCGAGCGCCGATGCGCCCGGGTCGATGCAGACTGATCCGCTGCGCCTGCAGCAGATCCTGCGCAACCTGCTTTCCAATGCGCTCAAGTTCACCAGCGAAGGCGAAGTACGTCTTGACGTGTCGCGCGCGCCGGATAATCGCCTGCGTTTTGCCGTGGTCGATACCGGCGTCGGCATTGCCGAGGATCAGCAGGAAGTCATTTTCGAAGCGTTCCGGCAGGCCGACGGCAGCACCAGCCGCACCCATGGCGGGACCGGCCTTGGCCTGTCGATCTCCCGCCAGCTTGCCCAGTTGCTGGGAGGCGATGTGCACGTAAGCAGCCGCCCCGGCGCAGGCAGCACCTTCACGCTGGAAGTGCCCTGCGAGATCACCGTTCCCGAGACCGGCTCCGCCTCCGTTCCTGCCGCCCTCCCCGCCCCCCGGCGCGCGGCCGCGGAAGCCGTTCCCGCTTCGGCGCCCGCGGACAGCCTCGAAAAGCGCGCCGAGCCCGCGCGCGCCAAGGGCATGACGGCGGTCGAGCAGCTCGCCGACGATCGCGACAACAGGTCGCGCGACCGCCTGATCCTGGTGATCGAGGATGATGCCAAGTTCGCCCGCATCCTCTACGACCTCGCGCACGAAATGGACTTCGACTGCCTGCACGCGGCAACCGGCGCCGAAGCGATCCAACTGGCCGAGCAATTCAAGCCGAGCGGCATCCTGCTCGATGTGGGCCTGCCCGACCAGTCCGGCCTCTCGGTGCTGGAGACCATCAAGCGCAATCCCGCCACCCGCCATCTTCCCGTTCACGTGCTGTCGGTGGACGACTACATGCAAAGCGCGTTCGAGCTTGGCGCGGTCGGGTATGCGCTCAAGCCGGTCGCGCGCGAGCAGCTGATCGAGGCGATCGGGCGGCTCGAGAGAGTGAGTCAGACGCAGGTGCGCCAGGTGCTGATTGTCGAGGACAACATCGCGCTGCGCGAGAGCCTCGAGGTGATGCTGGGCGGCGAGGATATCGAAATCACCCTTGCCGGCTCGGTTGCCGAGGCGCTGGAGAAATTGTCCGCGAGCACGTTCGACTGCATGGTGATGGATCTGATGCTCCCCGACGGCTCCGGCTACGACCTCCTGGAGCGCATCTCCGAGGAGGGCAAGTATGCGTTTCCGCCGGTGATCGTCTACACCGGACGGGTGCTCTCGCGTGACGAGGAGCAAAGATTGCGGCGTTATTCCCGCTCGATCATCGTCAAGGGGGCAAAATCGCCCGAGCGCCTGCTCGACGAAGTGACGCTGTTCCTGCACCGGGTGGAATCGAGCCTCCCGCCGGATCAGCAGAAGCTGTTGTCGCAGGCACGCCAGCGCGACAGCGCATTCGAAGGCCGGCGCATTCTGATCGCCGAAGACGACGTGCGCAACGTATTCGCGCTCTCAAGCATCTTCGAACCGCTCGGCGCGAACCTCGTCATTGCCCGCAACGGCAAGGAAGCCCTGGCGAAGCTGGAACAGGAGCCGGAAATCGACCTGGTCCTGATGGACCTGATGATGCCCGAGATGGACGGCCTGACCGCGATCCGCCGCTTGCGTGAACAGCCCAGGCACAGCCGGCTGCCGGTGATCGCGCTGACCGCCAAGGCGATGGCCGACGACCGCAGGGACTGTCTGGCCGCCGGCGCCAGCGACTACATCGCCAAGCCGATCATCGTCGACCAGCTGCTTTCGCTGTGCCGGGTATGGATGCCTAAATAAGCGAACATGGATTCCGATTTCGACATCGAGCTCAAGCTGCTGCTGGAAGGGGTATATCTCAAGTACCAGCACGATTTCCGCCATTACGCGGTGGCCTCGCTGCGCCGGCGCATGCAGCAGGCGATGGCGCGGTTCGATTGCAAGAGCTTGTCTCAGCTGCAGCACCGGGTGCTGCACGAGCCGGAGGTGTTCGCGCAGATGCTTGCCTACTTCACCGTGCAGGTAAGCGAGATGTTCAGGGATCCGTCGTATTTCAAGGCCTTGCGCGAGCACGTGATACCGATGCTGCGCACCTACCCTTCGATCAAGGTATGGATCGCCGGATGCAGCACCGGAGAGGAAGCGTGGTCGCTGGCGATCCTGCTCGAGGAAGAGGGGCTGCTCGATCGCACGGTGATGTATGCGACCGACATCAACCCCGCCGCCCTGCGTGCTGCCGAGGCGGGCGTCTACGATCTCGACCGCATTGCGCGCTTCTCGGTCAACTACCAGCAGGCGGGCGGGACGCGATCGCTGTCGGATTACTACCAGGCCGCGTATGACCGCGCGATCTTCCGTCAGTCGCTGAAATCTCAGATCGTGTTCGCGGACCACAGCCTGGCCACCGACAGCGTATTCTCGGAGATGCATCTGGTGTCCTGCCGCAATGTGCTGATCTACTTCGACCGAGAGCTGCAGAACCGCGCGGTCAAGCTCTTCTACGATTCGCTGGTCCATCGCGGCTTCCTCGGTATCGGCCCGAAGGAAAATCTCCGTTTCACGCCGTTCGTGCACGCGTTCTCGGAGATCGCCCCCGGCGAACGCATCTATCAGAGGATAGGATGAGCGCAACCATGCAAACGCAGCAGCAGCCCCGAAAGGCCTGGGACGCGATTGCCATCGGCGCGTCCGCCGGCGGAGTCGATGCGATTGCGCGCCTGCTCGAGGCCCTGCCCGCACACTGTCGCGCGGCGGTATTCGTCGTGCTGCACCTAGCGCCGGACTCGCGCAGCGTACTTGCCCAGCTGCTTGCCCGCCGCTGCGCACTGCCCGTGAAGGAAGCCGAGGACAAGGAGCTCGCGCAGCCCGGCGTCGTCTACCTGTGCGTTCCCGACTATCACCTGATGGTCGAACCGGACCGCACGCTGGCATTGTCGCGCGACGAGCCGGTCCACTACTCGCGCCCTTCGATCGATGTGCTGTTCGAATCGGCCGCCCTCGCCTACCGCGACAGCCTGCTCGGCATCATCCTGACCGGCGCCAGCCGCGACGGTGCGGATGGGCTGAAACAGGTGCGCGCGTGCGGCGGGACGGCCTGGGTCCAGGACCCGTCAGATGCCGCGGCCCCCACCATGCCTGACGCGGCGCTGGCCCATGCAGGCGCCGACGCGGTGCTGCCGCTTGAGAAAATCGCGGCCCGCCTTGCCACCTTTTGTTCCCAGGACGCTGCCTGAAAGCCGCCATGACCGATA
>DATLGF010000164.1:0-6118 GCA_035540575.1 Noviherbaspirillum sp. | reverse complement strand
GGCCACGCCGAAACGCTGCGGGCCATCGACGCCGCCAACGCGGCATGGCTGGCCTGGCGCGAACTGACCGGCAAGGATCGCGCAATCATCCTGCGCCGTTGGTTCGACTTGCTCATCGCCAACGCCGACGACCTCGCTGCGCTGATGACCGCCGAGCAAGGCAAGCCGCTTGCCGAAGCGAAGGGCGAGGTCGTCTACGGCGCAAGCTTCATCGAATGGTTTGCCGAAGAAGCCAAGCGCGTCAGCGGCGACGTGATGGCCAGCACCTGGTCCGACAAGCGCATGGTGGTGCTGAAGCAGCCAGTCGGCGTATGCGCGGCGATCACCCCATGGAACTTCCCGATTGCGATGATCACCCGTAAGGTCGCCCCGGCGATCGCGGCCGGTTGCACGATCGTGATCAAGCCGGCCGAGCAGACACCGCTGTCCGCTTTGGCGATGGCGGAGCTGGCGCAGCGCGCCGGCTTTCCGCCCGGCGTGATCAACGTCGTCACCGCCGATGCGCAGCGTTCGGTCGAAATCGGCAAGGCGCTGTGCGAGAGCCCGATCGTGCGCCACCTGTCCTTTACCGGCTCCACGCCGGTGGGCCGCATCCTGATGCAGCAATGCGCGCCGACCGTGAAGAAGCTCGCGCTGGAGCTTGGCGGCCATGCGCCGTTCATCGTGTTCGAAGACGCGGACCTCGATGCAGCCGTCGAGGGCGCGCTCATCTCGAAGTACCGCAATGCCGGCCAGACCTGCGTATGCACGAACCGCTTCTATGTGCATGAGTCGGTGTACGACGCGTTCATCGAGAAGCTCGCCGCGGGCGCTGCCAGGATCAAGGTGGGCAGCGGCTTCGAGCAAGGCGTAGCCCAGGGTCCGCTGATTGATGACCAAGCCGTGGCCAAGGTCGAGGAACATGTGGCCGACGCGGTCGCCAAGGGCGCGAAGGTGCTCGCGGGCGGCAAGCTGCATGCGCTTGGCGGCACTTTTTACGAGCCTACCGTGCTGGGCAATGTGAGCGCCGACATGAAGGTGATGCGCGAGGAAACCTTCGGCCCGGTTGCCGCGGTGGCGAAGTTCAGCACCGAGGAAGAAGCGATCGCCGCGGCGAACGACACCGAGTTCGGCCTGGCCGCATACTTCTATTCGCGCGACGTCGGCCGCGTATGGCGCGTCGGCGAAAAGCTGGAGTACGGAATGGTCGGCATCAATACCGGCCTGATCTCGAACGAAGTCGCGCCGTTCGGCGGCGTCAAGCAGTCCGGCCTCGGGCGCGAGGGATCGAAGTACGGGATCGACGAGTACCTCGAAATGAAGTACCTGTGCATCGGGGGGATCTAGTGTCTTCCGACATGGCGGGGCATGGCGGCACGGTCCGATGCCGTCGGCTCGACGTGTCCAGCCTGAGTGCCAATGCGACGCCCCCTGCTTGTCGCACCCGCGGAGGCTGGAGCCCAGGGGATGCGCTGATGGCGCCCGATCAAGAGCGCGTCGCTTACCGCCGATCCAATGCGCGCAACACTGCCGAGCGCACAGCTCAGCCGCGCATGAACTCTCCAACCTCCTTCTCCACCGCCCCACGCACCGAACCGCTCGTCACAAAAGCACGCGCAGCGGCGATGTCGTCATGGAACCAGCGGTCGCCGTCGAGGCAGGCCGGGATCTGGCGCCGGATTTCGTCGTACGCGGCCTGCGTGCCGCGCCCGAGCACGAAGCCCGGCAGCAGATCCTCGGTCATGGTCAGGCCCTGTGCGGCGAGCAGCATTTCCACGCCGATGATGTACTGCGCATTGGCGATCACCGTGGCCGCCTTGCGTGCGCACCAGGTGGAGTTGGAGATGTGATCCTCGCTGTTGCCCTTGGCCGGGATGCTGTCCACGCTGCCGGGCATGCATAGCGTGCGGTTTTCCATCACCAGCGCACTCATCGAGCATTGCACGACCGGATAACCGGTGTTCACGCCGCGTATGCCGGTCATCAGGTTGCGCGGCAATCCCCACGAGAGCGTGGGGTCGATCAGGCGGGCGATACGGCGCTCGCAGATGCTGCCCAGGTCGGTGATCGCCATCGCCAGCAGATCCATTGCCTGCGCCAGGTACTGTCCGTGGAAATTGCCGCCGGAGATGATCTCGAAACCGCCGCCTTCTTTCGAGAAGATCAGCGGATTGTCGGTCGCGGAATTGATTTCCTTGGCGACGATGTTGTCGATGTAGTCCAGCGCATCGAACACCGGTCCGTAGACCTGCGGCGCGCAGCGCAGCGAATAGACGTCCTGGATGCGCGGGGTGTATGGAACGTCGCTGCGACGCAGTTCATCCGGGAACTGCACGGCGCGTGCCTCATGCGTGGTGCGGGTCGAGCCTTCGAGCAGCTTGCGCACGATGGCGGCGGTCTTGATCTGGCCGGGATGCGGGCGCGCGAGGTGGATGCGCTCGTCGAATCCCGCCATCTCCGCGCGCATCGCTTCCAGCGTCAGGCCGAGCGACACGCAGGCGTCGGCCAGCAGGTCGCGCGCGTCGCGCGCGGCCAGTACCGCGACCGCGAGCGAGACGGTGCAGCCGTTGATCAGCGCCGACGCATCCTTGGCCTTCAGGTCGAACTTGACCGGGCCGATACCGGCGGCGGCGATCGCCTCGACCGCCTTCATGCGCCGCCCCTGGTACATCACTTCCGCTTCGTCGAAACCGGCGATCGCGGCGCCCAGGTAGGCCAGCGGCGCGAGGTCGCCGGACGCGCCGACCGAACCCTTCTGCGGCATGATCGGGTGAATGCCGGCGTTCACGAAGGCCAGCAGGCGGTCGACCACTTCGACACGCGGCGCCGAATAGTTACTGGCAAAGGCATTCGCGCGCAGCAGCATCGTGGCGCGGCTGACTTCCTCCGAAAACGGTTCGCCCAGCCCCGCCGCATGCGCCTTGATCATCTGCGTCTGGAACAGCTCGATGTGCTCGACCTTGATGCGCGTGTCCTTCAGCAGGCCGACGCCAGTATTGAAGCTGTACATCATCGGCGCTTCATCGTGCATCCAGGTGGACTCGATATAGTCGCGGCTTTGCTTGAGCGCATCGCGCGAGGACTGGGCGAGCTCGACCTTGACGTCGGGATTCCGGGCGATGCTGACGACCTGTTCAGCGGTGAGGTTGAAGCCGTCGATCTGAATGGTGTTCATGGATGTGCTCTCTCTATATTTCGGCTAGCGGGCCCCTGCCTGGAACCATTGCGCAATCAGCGCGCGCTCTTCCTCGGTCATGTTGGTAAGGTTGCCGATTGGCATGGACCGGGTCTGGACCGTGGTGCGATAGATGCGCTCCGCATGCTGGCGCATCAGGTCTTCGGTGTGCAGCATTACGCCGGCCGGCGCGCTGGCAAAGCCCGGCTGGGTCGGCTGGGCGGAATGGCAGACCGCGCAGCGCTGCATCACGACTTCCCGGATCCGGGCGGTGTCCACGGCCGCCGCTGGCGCATCGGCACCTGCAACCGGGGCCGCCCGCTGGACCGGCGACGGCGCGATCCACACCGCGGTGGCGATCAGCAGCGCCACGCCGGCGGCCGGATACTGCCACGCATAGATGCCCTTGTGCTTGAGATTGAAGAAATGGCGGATCAGTACCCCCGCGGCCATGATCAGCGCCAGCACCGCCCAGTTGTGCGGATGGTTGTAGGTCATCGCGTAGTGATTGCTGATCATGATGAACAGCACCGGCAGCGTGAAGTAATTGTTGTGCACGCTGCGCTGCTTGGCGCGCTTGCCGTAGACCGGGTCCGGCATGCCGCCGGCCTTCATCGCATCGACCATCTTGCGCTGGCCGGGAATGATCACCATCAGTACGTTGGCGACCATGATGGTGCCGATCATCGCGCCGACATGGATGTAGGCCGCGCGGCCGCCGAGCATCTGCCCGAGACCCCAGGACGACGCCACCAGCAGCACGAAGATCACGATCGCCAGCAGCCCTTCGCGCTGTCCGAGCGGCGAGCGGCACAGCAGATCGTAGACGGTCCAGCCGACGACCAGCGAGCCCAGGCCGATCGCCACCGCCTGCCACGGGGCGAGATCCATGACCGAGCGGTCGATCATCATTGCCGAGGGATTGAAGTAGTAGACGACCCACAGCAGCGCGAAGCCGGACAGCCAGGTCCAGTAAGCCTCCCACTTGAACCAGTGCAGCTCCGGCGGCAACTGCTTGGGCGCGACAAGGTATTTCTGCGGGTTGTAGAAGCCGCCGCCATGCACGGCCCAGAGCTCACCGGAGACGCCGGCCTTTTCCAGGTCCGAGCCGGGCTTGGGGGGCTTGATCGAGTTGTCGAGCCAGACGAAGTAGAACGAAGCGCCGATCCAGGCGATACCGGTGATCAGGTGCAGCCAGCGCAGCAGCAGATTGAGCCATTCCACGCCATAGTTGAGCAGCAAAGCTTCCATCGATTCCTCATGATTGAAGCTCGTCTGCCACCGCGGGCGCTCCAGACGAGAAAGGGATTCACTCCCGGTTGGCCGCGAACTGTTGAAAGCTCCGCTGCGACCTGTTGAATGCCGTGCGGCACATACCCTTCATGCGCGCAGGCTGATGCTGGCAAGAGTATTACAAGATAGACTCTTTTTTCCCATGCATCATTGGGCACCTAGTATATTTCACATACCCAACCCCATATAGAGGCATCGCATGGCGGGTTTGCCGGACCATCTCGACATTCATCTTATCCGAATTCTCTACCTGCTCCTTTCCGAGAAGAACGTTTCCCGCGTCGCACTGAAGCTCAATCAACCCCAGCCTTCGATCTCGGCGGCATTGCGCAAGTTGCGCGATCTGACCGGCGATCCGCTGCTGGTGCGCGGCGCGCGCGGCATGGTGCCGACCCAGCATGGTGAAAGCCTGCTCAAGCCCGCCAAGCACATCCTCGACGAAACCGAGCGCCTGTTCGCGCACAAGACGGCCTTCGCGCCGCAGCAGGAAGCACGCACCTTCCGCATCGCCGCGCCCGATTATCTCGACAGCCAGTTCCTGCCGAACATCGTCGCCGGCGTGCGGCGCGAATCGCCGAAGAGCCGCGTGGTGATCCACAGCCTCGGCCCCGAGATCGACTATCTGCGCCACCTGTCCGACGGCGAACTCGATCTCGTCATCGCCAACTGGGAAGAGCCGCCGCAGCACCTGCACATGTCCAAGCTGTTCGAGGACGAGATCGCCTGCATCATGCGGGCGGACTGCGCGTATGCGCTGCGCACCGGCGAAGATGAAATGACGCTGGAGGACTATCTGGCGCTGCCGCATGTGGCGCCCTCGCAGATGCTGGCCGGCTATTCCGGCGTAATCGAGTCCTTCCTCGCCAAGCAAGGCCTGCACCGCAACGTGGTGATCGAATCGGCATATTTCGGGCTGATCCCCTACATGCTCACCCGCACCGACCTTGTTCTCACCACCGGCCGGCAGTTCATGAAGTTCTACGAGAAGAGCCTGCCGCTGAAGACCTTCCGCGTGCCGGTGAACTTCCCGGCCATGCGCTTTTACCAGCTTTGGCATGAACGCGTGCACCATGCGCCGGAGCACAAGTGGCTGCGGGACCTGGTGGCGTCGGCTGCGGGTGCGCTGGTGTCGAGGTAGAGGAGGCCGTCTCGGCTTCGGCAGTCCAGCTCCGCCGCATCGAGCGCGTCACGGCATCATCTGGGCTCCCGCCTGAGCGGGGCACGCCTAGGGGAGCGACAATGCAGGGGCATCGCATTTGCAAGCAGCCCCGCGCGTGTCATCGCGAAGATATCCGGGACGAGCCACCATCCGCGCAATGTCGTCCCCGCGCAGGCGGGGACCCAGCTGCGCCGCTTCAGGCCGCGTCACTGCGTCCCCTAGGCTCCCGCCTGAGCGGGAGCCCGCCTCGGGGAGCGAAAGGAATGGGCTTAAGTGAAGGCATTCCCACAGGCCGCGGCTCCTGGCCGCGCAACGTACCATCATGTCACGTCATCGCCGCCCCCGGCTCCGCTTGACGCGCCTCCATTTCCCGCTCACACTACTGACTCAAAAGTTAGTTATTCGGATGTCGATGAATTGCCCTCTGAGAAAACGCTGGACGCGCCGCAAGGAGGCGCGTCCGCAGGAGTTGCTGGACGCGGCGCTCGACGTGTTCGTCGAACGCGGCTATG
>DATLGF010000163.1:0-20266 GCA_035540575.1 Noviherbaspirillum sp. | reverse complement strand
CGCGTGATACTGGCGGAACCGGACTTGGCCTGACGATTGCCCGCAACATCGCCGAGCAGCATGGCGGCAGCGTCGCGCTGTCCAATTGCGAGGGCGGGGGACTGGAGGCGCGCCTCGAGCTGCCTACAGTTTCCCGGCCCGTCTGAGCCGCCAGATCAGCCCGTCGACGATGTCCTGGTGGTCGTTGCGGCGCGCGAAATCGATCGCGGTCATGCCGTGATCGTTTTTCAGCGTCGCGTCGGCCCCGGCATCCAGCAGCACCTTGACGGTCATGATGTGTCCGCCCAGCGCCGCCATCATCATCGGCGTGGTGTTGTTCGGCGAGCGCGCATCCGGCGGCGCGCCCAGCGCCATCAGCATCTGCGCGATGTCGTTATGGCCGCCAGCGGCAGCATAGTGCAATGGCGTCCAGCCGGGATGGTGCACGGCGGCGCCGCGCTCGATCAGTGCACGCGCGGCTTCGCCGTTGCCGGTGTAGCAGGCAATCATCAGCGCGCTGTCGCCGTTGAAGGCGCGCACATTCACATTGGTCTCCGGGTGTTCCAGCAGCAGCCGGAACACGCCCGGCGCGCCTTCACGCAGCGCCAGCATCATGCCGGTCTCGCCGCGATCGGGCTCGATCGTGTTCGGATCGAAACCGCGCGCGAGCAAAGAGCCGACCGTGCGCGTATTGTCGATCTTCACCGCGCGGAAGTACGCGACGTAGGAACTCTGGGCGAACGCCGCGGGCGGCGCGACGACGCCCAGCATGCAGGCAAGCCCCGCCACCAGCATGCGTCGGCGCATGGCGGCACTGGAATCCGCGGCGGTCGCACTCATAGGCTTTTCGCTGTCTTGAACAGGTTGAAGAAATTCGCGCTGGTCTGGCGCGCGAGCTGCTCGACCGGCACATCCTTGAGCGTTGCAAGGAACTCACCGACGTGAGCGACGAACCCCGGCTCGTTGGTCTTGCCGCGATACGGCACGGGGGCGAGATACGGCGAGTCGGTCTCAATCAGCATCCGCTCCAGCGGCACCGCCTGCGCGACCGCCTGCAGCTCGCGCGCACTCTTGAAGGTGACGATGCCAGAGAACGAGATATAGAACCCCATTTCCATCGCCGCCTGCGCGACCTCCAGCGATTCGGTGAAGCAATGCATGACGCCGCCCGCGCCTCCGGCGTCCGTGCCGGCACCTTCCTCGCGCATGATGCGGATGGTGTCCTCCGACGCTGCGCGCGTATGGATGATCAGCGGCTTGCCCGTCGCGCGCGACGCGCGGATATGGGTGCGGAACCGCTCGCGCTGCCATTCGAGATCGCCTTCGAGACGGTAGTAGTCCAGCCCGGTCTCGCCGATGGCCACGATCTTCGGATGCCCGGACAGGCGTACCAGCTCCTCGACCGTGGGTTCGGGCGAATCTTCGTAATCAGGATGCACACCGACCGAGGCGAATATGTTGGGATGCTGCTCGGCGAGCGCGAGGACTTGCGGAAACTCGGGCAGGTTCACCGACACGCACAGCGCATGGGTAACCTGCTTGTCGGCCATGCGCGCGAAAATCTCGGGCAGGCGCCCGGCGAGTTCGGGGAAGTTGATGTGGCAGTGGGAATCGATGTACATGTACGCATTTTACGCGCTGCACCCGCCGGTCGCAGTCAGGCGACGCGCTTGCCGAGAATGACCAGGTCGCGCTCGATGCCGTCAAGCGTCGCCACCCGCGGCAGATGCGCCCAGCGTTCGAAGCCGAAGCGCTCGAACAGCGCGAGGCTCGGCATGTTGTGGCCAAAGATGAAACCCAGCAGCGTATGCACCTGGATCTTCGGCGCGTGCGCGATCGCCTGTTCGAGGAAATACCGGCCCAGCCCCTTGCCGCGCGCATTCTCGGCAATATAGATTGACAGCTCGGAGGTCCCGGCATAAGCGGGGCGGCCGTAGAAGTTCGAATACGACAGCCAGCCGATGATCTCCCCATCCTGTTCCGCCACCCACAATGGCCGCCGGTCAGGCGTGTGCTCGGCGAACCACGCGTGGCGCGACTCGACGGTTATCGGTTCGGTATCGGCAGTGACTTCGCGCGAGGCTACGGTGCTGTTGTAGATCGCGACAATGGCGGGCAGGTCTTCGAAGCGCGCAAGGCGGTGAGAGAAAGCCATGTGGCGGGACATGAAACAGGAACGGGACGGAAGATCAGAGGGTATGCGTTGCTCGAGTCGAGCGCAGCGCCGCGCCGAGCAATTCCTCGATGCGCAGCTTCACACGCTGCCCGCTCTCGTCCGACGAGAAGTGCACGCCGATGCCCTGTGCCTTGTTGTTGTTGGCGCCGGCCGGCGTGATCCAGGCGATCTTGCCGGCGATCGGGTATTTGGTCGGATCGTCCATCAACGTGAGGATCAGATAGATCTCGTCGCCGATCTTGTATGGCTTGTTGGTCGGCACGAAGATGCCGCCGTTGGCGAGATACGGCATGTAGGCCGCGTACAGCGCGGCCTTTTCCTTGATCGGCAGCGACAGCACGGAAGGACGCACGGCGCCGGCAGCTCCGGAAGCGGAAGGCGAGATCGTGTTCGGATCGGGCATGCGGTCCTCGGAATGTGATCAGGATGCAAACACTGCGGTGTAGTCGAGCAGCAGGTCTTCGATGAAGAGCCGCGCAGCCAAAGGATGCTCGGCAACCGCGCGCCGCTCATTCGCGCGCTTGACCGCCGCGAGCAGCGCGGCGGCGGGCGCCCGCCGGGAGAGTGACTCCAGTTCCCTGCGGTAACGCGGATAATACCGGATTGTGCCCGAAAGTTTGTGCGCCAGCACATCGTAAAGCCAGCGCTGTTGCCACAACACCAGATCGGATACCGGCGCCTTCTGCAGGCGTTCGGCCGTCTTCAAGGCCAGCTCCGTGTCCGGGCGCGCCAGCGCGCGCAGGAATTCGTCCTGAAGTTCGCGAACCGCCGACGCCGACGCCGCGATGGCCGAAAGCGGCGCACCGCCCTGCTCCGCCAGCCAGTCATCCGCATCGGCCACGCCCTGTTCCTTCAGCCAGGCCAGCGCCTGCGCGCGCGGCGGCATCGGCAGCGCGAACTTGCGGCAGCGCGACAGGATGGTCGGCAAAAGCCTCTCGATCGCGTGCGAAACCAGGATGAACACCGTCGCAGGTGGCGGTTCCTCCAGCGTCTTCAGCAGCGCATTGGCCGCCATCGTGTTGAGCGCCTCGGCCGGATACAGCAATACCACGCGCAGGCCCTGCCGGTGCGTCGAAACGTTCATGAAATCGCCGAGCGCGCGGATCTGGTCGATCTTGATTTCCTTCGACGGCGTCTTGCTCTTCGCAGACTTCTTCGTATCGCCGTCGCCGCCGTCCTCACCCTCGCCGCCTTCGCCCGGTTCGTCGTCCAGCGCTTCGGGCCGCACGCGGCGATAGTCGGGATGCGCGTACTGCGCGAACCAGCCGCAGGCCTCGCATGCGCCGCAGGCTCGGCCGTCCTGGTGGCGGTTCGTGCACAGCAGCGACTGGGCAAACGCTTCGGCGAAGGCGGTCTTGCCGGTGCCCTGCGGTCCGTGCAGCAGGATCGCATGGGGCAGGCGGCCGAGCATCTGCTGCAACTGGCGCCACGCGGCCTCGTGCCAGGGAAAAAAGTCGTTCATGTTGCAAGGGCAGCAATCACGCCGCGCACTTCCTCGCGCACCGTTTCAAGCGGCCGGGTGGAATCGATCACGCGAAAGCGCTCCGGAAAATCGGCCGCGCGCTGCAGGTAGCCGGCCCGCACGGCGCCGAAGAAATCGGCCTTCTCCTGTTCGAACTTGTCGAGCGTACGCGAGCCGTCAAGGCGCGCGCGCGCGACGTCGATCGGCACATCGAACAGCAGCGTGAGATCCGGCTGCAAATGCGGATGCACCCATTGCTCCAGCACGCGCAGCTTGTCGAGCGGAAGCTTGCGTCCGCCGCCCTGGTACGCGAAGGATGCGTCGGTGAAGCGGTCCGAGATCACCCAGTCACCGCGCGCAAGCGCGGGTTCGATCACCTGCGCCAGATGTTCGCGCCGCGACGCGAACATCAGCAGCGCCTCGGTTTCGAGGTGCATGGACTCGTGCAGCAGCAGTTCGCGCAGCCTTTCGCCCAGCGGCGTGCCGCCCGGCTCGCGCGTCAGCACGACGGTCTTGCCGAGCGCGCGCAGTTGCTCGGAGACGGCCGCGACATGGGTCGACTTGCCGGCGCCGTCGATGCCCTCGAAGGTGATGAACTTGCCAGATTTCATGGTTCAGCTTCCCGGTGAAACTGCATTATCGCCGGGAACGCTGATATTTATTCACTGCGCGATTGTGATCGGCAAGGTTGGTGGAGAACTGGCTGGTGCCGTCGCCGCGGGAGACGAAGTACAGCGCATTGCTCTCGGCGGGCGTGACGGCGGCCAGCAGCGAGGCGGCGCCCGGCAACGCGATCGGTGTCGGCGGCAGGCCGGCCCGGGTGTAGGTGTTGTAAGGCGTGTCGGTGGTCAGATCGCGCTTGCGGATGTTGCCGTCGAAGCGGTCACCCATGCCGTAGATGACGGTCGGGTCGGTCTGCAGCAGCATGCCAAGCCGCAGCCGGTTCACGAACACCGCGGCCACCAGGTTGCGCTCGTCGCTCTGCCCGGTTTCCTTCTCGATGATCGAAGCCATGATCAGCACGTCATACGGACTCTTGTACGGCAGGCTGGGGTCGCGCCTTTCCCACACTTCATTGAGCCGGCGCTGCATCAGCGCGTGGGCCTGACGGAACACCTGAAGATCGCTGGTTCCCTTCGCGAAGCGGTAGGTATCCGGGAAGAACAGGCCTTCAGGATGCTTGAACTCCGAACCGATCTTCGCCAGCAGTTCGCTGTCAGACAGCTTGCTCGTATGATGGCGCAGTGCCGGCTGGGCCGCGATCGCCGCGCGCATCTGGCGGAACGTCCAGCCTTCGATGATGGTGACGGTGGCCGTCACGTAGTCGCCGCGGGCCAGCTTGTCGATCAGGGCCAGCGGCGAGGTGCCCGGCGTCACTTCATAGAAACCGGCCTTCAGGCGCGAACTCTTGCCCGACAGGCGCGCGAGCGCTTCCATCATCCACGGGTTGACCGGCACCCCGCCCGCCACCATCTGGCGCATCGTGCTGCGCACGCTGCTGCCGGCCCGCACCTCGAACTCGATCGGCGTGCCATTTGACGGGACCAGGGGACGATAAGCCCATACGGCAAAGATTACAGCGGCAACGAGGCCGAGCAAGAACAGGTAAACGAACAGTTTTCGGATCAAGGACATGGTTCAGGCCGGTCGTCCGGCGACGCGTTTGTTGCGGGCTCACTATAATCGAGCCGGAATGATACCGGCTAATCCGAAACGATTTGCTTCATCCGCAGAGGCGGCTGCGCCGCGCCATCAAGGAGTCTGGCCGGGCCAGCAATGATGCGAAACCACAATTTTCCGAAGCTATGACTGATCTGAACCATCCATGGTTGCAATTCCTGGCCGCGAACGGCGCCCGGCTTGACGACGGCCAGACCGGCGAGGTGCTGGGATTCGACAGCATCAACACTGATGCGACCGACCCGGCCCAAGGCTACGCCGTCCCGCTGACCGAGCTCGGCCTGATCGAGGCGACCGGCGCGGATGCCGCCGGTTTCCTGCACAACCAGTTGACGAACGACATCGAGCATCTGGACGCCGCGCACGCGCGCCGCGCCGGCTACTGCACGCCGAAGGGGCGCCTGCTGGCAACCTTCCTAGTCTGGCGCACGGCCGACGCAATCATGCTGCAACTGCCGCGCGCACTGCAACCGGCCGTGCAGAAGCGCCTGCAGATCTTCGTGCTGCGCGCCAAGGCGCGGCTGGCCGATGCCGGCGCCGACCAGGTTGCGATCGGGCTGGGCGGCAAGCGTGCGGCCGAGGCCTTGGCGCCATGGTTTGCGACGCCGCCGGACGCCCCGCTCGCGAAGATCGACAACGAGGCGGGCACGCTGATCCGCCAGCCGGACGCGTTCGGGCAGCCGCGCTGGATGTGGATTGCGCCGCTCGCCCTCGCACAGCAGGCGTGGCCCGCGCTATCGGCCAGCCTCGCGCCCTCGCCCGCCCACGTGTGGCGCCGCGCCGACATCGAGGCGGGCGTGCCCCAGGTCGTCGCGCAGACCCAGGAGCTGTTCGTGCCGCAGATGATCAACTTCGAGCTGGTCGATGGCGTCAGCTTCAAGAAGGGTTGCTATCCGGGCCAGGAGATCGTCGCGCGCAGCCAGTACCTGGGCAAGCAGAAGCGCCGCATGCTGCCGGCGCGGGTGGCCAGCGACTCGGTCGCACCGGGCATGGAGCTGTTCGCCAGCGCTGACCCGGGCCAGCCCTGCGGCATGGTGGTCAACGCCGCGCCGGCGCCTTCGGGCGGCGCAGAGCTGCTCGTAGAGATCAAGCTCGCCGCGCGCGAAGAAGGCAGCGTGCACCTCGGTGCGGCCGACGGCCCGGCGCTGGAATTCCTCCCCCTGCCGTATCCGCTTCCGCAATAGGCATTGCCATGGCACGTCACCTCTACGTCTACTACCGCGTCCCCGTCGAACACGCGTCGCAAATGCACCAGCGTGCGCAAGCGCTGCTGAAATCGATTTCCAGGGAATGTGGTATCGTCGCCAGACTTCAGCGCCGCCCGGAGGAGAAGGACGGCCGCCAGACATGGATGGAAGTCTATGAGGCGGTCCCGGCCGGATTCGAAGAGACGCTGGAGCGCGCCGCCGAGCGCGAAGGAATGACCGGTTTGATCGACGGTCAGCGCCATACGGAAATCTTCGTGGATGTGACTTGATGTGCCTGATCGTATTCGCCTGGAAGCTGGTCCCCGGCATGCCACTCCTGGCAGCCGGTAACCGAGACGAGTTCTACGACCGCCCTGCGGCCACGGCCGAATGGTGGGATGACCACCCGCAGATCTATGCTGGACGCGATCTGCGTGGCGGCGGCACCTGGATGGGCATCACCCGCGGCGGCCGGTTCGCCGCCGTCACCAACATCCGCGCCCCGCTCGACAAGCGCCAGGAAGCGCCGTCCCGCGGCGGCATCGTGACCGACTTCCTGCGGGGCGATGATTCTCCCGAGCGGTACGTCGCCGCGCTGTCCGAGCGCGCCGGCCATTACAACGGTTTCAACCTGCTGGTCGGCGACCGCGAGCAATTGATCTGGTATTCAAACAGCCACGCCGACGACCCGCGCAACGGCAGGCCGCTCGAACCGGGCATCTATGGCCTGTCCAACGGGACGCTCGATGCGCCGTGGCCCAAGGTGGTGCGCAGCAAGGCGCAGTTCGCGAGCCTGCTGTGCCAGGGGGCGCCTGAGGACGCGTACTTCGAGATGCTCACCGACACCACGCGCGCGCGCGATTGCCGCTTGCCGAAGACGGGCGTGGATATCGAATGGGAGCGCATTCTCTCGGCGGTCTGCATCGAATCCCCTGTCTACGGGACACGCGCATCCACCGTTGTCCAGCTATTCGACCAGGGAGCACCCGTTCTGCGCGAGCGTGCGATCCGGTAGAACGATCTGAAGCGCCGGGCCACGCGCAGAATTTCGCGGCCTCAGATTCGGCATTGCATCGCGATGTGCGGAATCCCCGCCTCCTCGAATTCCTCGCCATCGCGCACAAAACCAAACCGCGCATAAAACGGTTCGGCATGCGTCTGCGCATTGAGCATCACGCGCGTATCGCCGCGCGCCTTTGCCGCCTTCATCAGCGCCTGCAGCACTGCCGCGCCGACGCCGTTGCCGCGCGCACGCGGCAGTACGGCCATGCGGCCGATGTGACCGTCGGGCAGCAGGCGGCCGGTTGCAACCGGTCTTGCCTCATCGTCGAGCACGAGCGCATGCACGCAGCGCGCATCCATCTCATCCCACTCCATTTCCAGCGGGACCTTCTGCTCCACCACGAAGACTTGGTAGCGCACCGCCTGCGCCCCCTCCCGCTGCGTCTCCCAGTCACCGAGAGTCACCTTGATGCTCATGCGACCTCCGGCGCGATCTTCTCGAACCGGACCAGGGTCTCCCGCCAGTCCTGCGGCAGCGCGACGCCCTTGCGTATGGCGGTGTCGGCGTACACATAGACCAGCTCCCCCGAAATCAGGTGCTCGTCGCCGCGATGGATCTCGAGCATGAAGCGCACCGATGTGCGCCCGAAGGCCGCGCAGCGCACGCCGATGTCGAGCACGTCGTCGAAGCGCGCCGGCGCGTGGTACTCGACCGTGGCCTTGCGTGCAAACAGCTCGCGCCCTTCTGCGGCCTGGTCCAGCACATTGGGCAGGCCGGTTTCGCGCCAGTACTCGGTGAAGGCGACGTCAAAGTACGTCAGGTAGTGGCCATTGAAGACGATTGCCTGCATGTCGACTTCGGCCCAGCGTACGCGCAGCGTGTGGAAGAAGGAGAAGTGTTCGCGTGCCATGTGTGAGGAATGAGGTTCAGCGTGGATCGCCGCAGGAGCGCCGCGTGCGCAAAGCGCACTCCCGCGCGCACACCTTGCAAGTGTAGCGCCTGATCGCGCCGCCCGCATTGCGAGCGGCGTTTTCAGGCACTGGACAGGAACGCACGCAGGAGGCGGTTGACGCGTTCCGGCTGCTCATGGATCACCCAGTGCGTGCCGTCGGCAATCCGTTCGACCGTCAGATCGTGGACGAAGTCGCTCAGGCCGTCGAGCAGGGATGTACGCAAGGCCAGATCGCGTTCGCCCCAGATCACCAGCGTCGGCACGTGCACGCGGAAGTCCTTCGGATCCAGCCGCAGGCGGCGCGCGCCGGGATCATCATGCAGCGGCGGATACAGCGGCGACGCGCGATAGTAGTTGACGCCCCCGGCCAGGCCACGCGCCCAGCAGCTGCGGTATTTCGCCCGCACCTCCGGTGTGAACCATGGCGTGGCGGAGACGCCCATGTTGGTCAGCAGGGCCTCGATCCTGGCGAAGTCATCCTTGGCAAGAGCGTCTTCCGAGCCTTCCTTGCGCAGCCAGTTCATGTACTGGCTGGCCGCCTGCTGTTCCGGGTCGTTCGAAAGATCCCGCGCGAACAGATAAGGATGCGGCGAGTTGATGATCACCAGCTTGTGCAGCCGCGCGGGTGCGGCGATCGCGAGGCTCCAGGCAACCGCTCCGCCCCAGTCGTGCGCGACCATCACGCAGCGTTCGTAGCCAAGATGGGCGATCAGCTGCTGCAGGTCTTCGATCAGGTGCTTCGCCTTGTAGGCCGATACCTCCCGCGGTATGTCCGACAGGTTGTATCCGCGCAGATCCGGCGCCACCGCGTACCAATCGTTGCCGAACTCGGACAGCTGGGCTTCCCACTCGAACCAGAACTCGGGAAAACCGTGCACGAACAGGAGCAGCGGCCGGCCCTTCTCGCCGGCACTGGCATAGTGCAGGCGGATGCTGTTGGGCAGGCTCGCATACTGCCCTTCCGTGATCGGCGCGCCCATGTTCAGCCTCCCGCCTGCAGCTGCGCCTTCAACATGTCGCGCACCTGCGGTGCGGCGGCAAACGGATCGGTCGGGTTGCGCTGGGTGATGATGTCCTCCATGCGCGTCTGCACATTGCCGAGCGCCTGCGGATGCGAATAGATGTAGAAGCCGCCGCTGCGGATCGCATCGAAGGTCTTTTCCGCGACCTCGGCGGCACTCACCTTGCCCGAGGTGACCGCTTTCTCGGAGACCGCGCGGGAAGCGCGCTGGCTAGCGGTCATCGGTGCGTCGTCCTTCAGCTCGTCGGGACGGTTGCGCATAGACTGGTGGATGCCGGTGGGGACGAAATACGGGCACAGCACCGATGCGCCGATCGGTGCGTCGATCAACTGCAGATCGTGATACAGGGTTTCGGACAGCGACACGACCGCGTGCTTGGAAACGTTGTAGACGCCCATGTTCGGCGCATTCAGCAGGCCCGCCATCGAGGCGGTGTTGACGATGTGTCCTTCGTAGCCGGGCTCTTTCTTCGCAGTCTCCAGCATCAGCGGGGTGAAGATGCGCACGCCGTGGATCACGCCCCACAGGTTCACGCCGAGCACCCACTCCCAGTCGGCGACCGAAGTTTCCCAGACCAGCCCGCCATGGCCGACCCCGGCATTGTTGAACACGAGGTGGACCGCGCCGAAGCGCTGCATCGTCGCGTCCGCAAGCGCCTGTACCTCGTCTGCCTTGCGTACATCGCAGCGCAGCGCCAGCACTTCGGCGCCCTGCTGTTCCAGCTCGGCGCGTGTGGCGTCCAGCGCGTCCTGCTGCACGTCGGCCAGCGCCAGCTTCATCTTCAGGCGTGCGCCGATGCGTGCGAACTCCCTGCCGAAGCCGCTTCCGGCGCCGGTGATCACGGCGACCCTGCCCTCGAAGTTCTTCATTTCGTCTCCTGTCTTTGATTAATTGTTCAGACCAGCCTGACCAGCTGCTTGCCGAAATTGCGTCCCTTGAGCATGCCGATGAATGCCTCCGGCGCCGCTTCCAGGCCTTGCGCAAGCGATTCCCGGAACTTGAGCTTGCCCGTCGCGACCAGCGTGCCCAGTTCCCTCAGTCCCTGCGGCCACAGGTCCATGTGCTCGGAGATGATGAAGCCGCGCATGGTCAGCCGCATCGTCAGAACCTTCCCGATGTTGTAGATCGGCATCGGCTGGCCGTCGTATCCGGCGATCAGTCCGCACAGCGCGATCCGCCCGAAAGGATTCATGCGCGCCAGGCAGGCATCCATCCCGGCGCCGCCTACGTTTTCGAACAGCGCGTCGATACCGTCGGGCGTCGCCTTCGCGAGGTCAGCCTCGAGCTGGCCCGCCTTGTAGTCGATGCAGGCATCGAAGCCGAGCTCATCGGTCACGTACGCGCACTTCTCCTTGCCGCCGGCGATCCCGACCGCGCGGCAGCCGCGCAGTTTCGCCAGCTGGCCGACCACGCTGCCGACCGCGCCGCTGGCTGCCGACACCACGATGGTCTCGCCTTCCTTTGGCTGCATGATCTGCGTGAGCCCATACCATGCGGTCATGCCCGGCATGCCGACCGCACCGAGGTAGGCCGACAGCGGCACATGGGTCGTATCGAGCGTGCGCAGCATCGTGCCGTCCGACACGCCCATCTCGGCCCAGCCCAGCATGCCCTGCACCTTGTCGCCGACCTTGAACTTCGGGTGCTTCGAGGCCACCACTTCGCCGACGGTGCCGCCGATCATCGTCTGGTCCAGCGGCTGCGGTTCCGCATAGCTCTTCGCCGTGGTCATGCGCATGCGCATGTACGGGTCGAGCGACAGGTAGTGATTGCGGATCAGGATTTCGCCGTCCCCGATTTCCGGCACCGGCACTTCCTCGAGCCGGAAGTTGGAAGGGGTGACTTCGGCCTCGGGACGCGAGGCAAGAACGATGCGCTTGTAGGTGCTCATTGACGATCCTCCAGGAAAATGATCAGGTCCCGTGCTCCATCTTCTTTGCCACGTCCAGCCGCTTCAGGTACTTGAACGTGCCCATTCCCTTGGCGACCAGCTTGTCGCCGTTCCAGACTTCACCCTCGCAGAAGCACATCGTGGTAGAGCGGTGGAACGCCCTGCCCTTGGCTATGATGCGCGAACCCGGCTTGCCGCCGGGCTGCAGAAAGCTGGTCTTCATTTCCACGGTCACGCCGCCGCGCGCCTCGGGATCGAGCGAGCGGCCGGCCATCGACATCACCACATCGAGCAAGGTCATCGTCACGCCGCCATGGGTGACCATCCAGCTGTTCATGTGGCGCTCGTCGAGGTTCAGCGCCACCTGCGCCTCGCCGGCGGCCATACCGAGAAACTCGACGCCGAGATCGTCCAGAAACGGGATCTCGACCGGGAAAGGATTCGCTCTCGTCATCAATGCACCGCCGAGACGCCGCCATCAACCGCGAGAATCTGTCCGGTGATGTGCTTGCCGGCATCGGACGCGAACAGCAGCGCTGCGCCCTTCAGATCCTCGTCGTCGCCGATGCGCTGCAGCGGCGCGCGGCGCTTGAGGTTCTCGACCCCAAGGTTCTCCAGCACGCCCTTGGTCATCTTGGACGGGAAGAATCCGGGCGCCAGCGCATTGACCGTGATGCCGTGCGGGCCCCATTCGCCGGCCAGCGCGCGGGTGAAATTGACGACCGCCCCCTTCGAGGTGTTGTAGGCGATCGTCTGCATCGAGCCCGGCGCGTTGCCGGCCAGGCCCGCGATGGAGGCGACGTTGACGATGCGGCCATACTTGCGCGGAATCATCGATGCCTTGGCCACCGCCTGCGACAGCAGGAAGATGCTGCGCACGTTCAGGTTCATCACCTTGTCCCAGGCTTCGACAGGATGATCTTCCGCGGGCGCACCCCAGGTCGCGCCGGCATTGTTGATCAGGATGTCGATGTGGCCGAGGCGCTTGATCGCTTCCTCGACGAGCGGCGCGATGTTTTCGTCGCGCGAGACGTCGGCGGCGATCGCGCTCGCCTCGATACCGCGTTCCTTCAGGTGGGCGACGGCCTCGTCGAGATCGGCCTGCTTGCGCGAGGTGAGTACGAGTTTCGCGCCCTGCTCGCCGAGCGCTTCGGCGATCTGCAGTCCGAGGCCGCGCGAGCCGCCGGTGACGAGCGCGGTCCTGCCGGCGAGATCAAAGAGTTGTTGAGTGGTACGCATGGTGTCTCCTTTTTTTAGATGATCAAACTTCGTAATCCATGCACTGGCGCGCCTCGCGCACCGCGCCGAAGAAGGGCTTGAGCGCGACATGGTCCGGATGCTCCTGGTAGGCATCCAGCGCCGCCTTCGATTCGAATTCGGAGTACAGCACCACGTCGTAGGTGGCTTCCAGCCCCGGCTGAGCCAGCCCGACCTCGAGCTTGAGGATGCCGGGCACGATGTGCCTGCATGCCTCCAGCATCTCCTTCATCTTGCGCGCATTGGTCGCGCGGTCGGCGCCTTCGGCCTGGTCTTTCAGTTTCCACATGACGATGTGTTTAAGCATGGTGAATTTCCGTTCGTCGCCCGGAAGGGTCCCCTCCCCCTCTCAGGGGGAGGGCTAGGGAGGGGGTACGGAGGCCGATTTTCAGCAAGTACTTGCTCGACTTCATCACCCCCACCCTAACCCTCCCCCTGAAAGGGGGAGGGAATCCTACCGAGGCGGGTTTTAATTAGAACCACGCATCCTGCATGTCCAGCGTAGTCGTGTCCAGGCTTTCCAGCAGGTCAAGCTGCGGCGCGGTCTTCGGCAATTCCCAACGGAAGAAGTAGGCGCAGGCCTGCAGCTTGCCGCGGTAGAAATCGGCGTCATGCCCGTCCTTGCCGAGCGCGCGCAAGCCCTGCTCCAGCCAGATCCAGGCCACCACCATGTGCCCGAACGCTTCCAGGTATGCGCTGGCATTGGCCAGGGTCTTGTTCATGTCTCCCGCCGCATACAGCGTGCGCGTGACCGACGCCATCCGTGCGAGCGTCGCTTCCAGCGCCTGCGCGTATCCGGCGAGTTCCGTATCGCGCGCCTGCGCGATCGTCTGGCGCATCCGCTCGGCCAGCAGCGCAAATGCGGCGCCATCCTTCATCACCACCTTGCGCCCGAGCAGGTCGAGCGCCTGGATCCCGTGCGTGCCTTCGTGGATCGGGTTCAGACGGTTGTCGCGGTAGAACTGCTCGACGTTGTACTCGCGCGTATAGCCGTAGCCGCCGTGCACCTGGATTGCGAGATTGTTTGCTTCCAGACACCACTGCGAAGGCCAGGACTTCGCGATCGGGGTCAGGATCTCGAGCAGCAGCGCGGCGCGGCGGCGTTCATCCGCATCCGGCGCGGTGCGCTCGTCATCGACCAGGCGCGCGCAGTACAGGTTCAGCGCCATGCCGCCTTCGACATACGCTTTCTGCGCAAGCAGCATGCGCTTGACGTCGGTGTGCTGGATGATCGGAATCTGCGGCTGCGCCGGATCCTTGTTCATCGGATGGCGGCCCTGCGGCCGCTCGCGCGCATACTCCAGCGCGTGCAGGTATCCGGTATAGCCGAGCATTACCGCGCCGGTACCCACGCCGATGCGGGCCTCGTTCATCATGTGGAACATGTTGGCGAGCCCCTTGTGCACCTCGCCGACCAGGTAGCCGACCGCACCGGCCTGGCCGCCCGGCTTGAACTTGCCCTCGCCGAAGTTCAGCAGGCAGT
The DNA here is from genome assembly GCA_035540575.1 of Noviherbaspirillum sp. Lineage (GTDB taxonomy): Bacteria > Pseudomonadota > Gammaproteobacteria > Burkholderiales > Burkholderiaceae_D > Noviherbaspirillum. Next base: position 6,174 of record DATLGF010000163.1, on the reverse strand, counting down.
TGGTGGTGCCGCGATAGCCCATCTTGTGGTTCAGGCCCGCCAGCACGACGTCATTGCGCTCGCCGAGCGAGCCATCCGAATTGACCAGTTTCTTCGGCACGATGAACAGCGAGATGCCCTTCACACCCGGGATCAGCTTGCCGTTCTCGTCCGGCACCTTGGCCAGCACCAGATGCACGATGTTCTCGGACAGCTCGTGTTCACCGGCCGAGATCCACATCTTGTTGCCCTTGATGCGGTAGGTGCCGTCCGGCTGCGGCTCGGCGCGCGTGACGATGTCCGACAGCGAGGACCCCGCCTGCGGCTCGGACAGGCACATCGTGCCGAAGAAGCGGCCTTCGAGCATCGGCTTGACGAAGGTCTCGATCTGCTCGGGCGTGCCGCACTTGAGCAGCGTGTTGGCGTTGCCGATGGTCAGGAACGGGTAGGACGAGGTGCCAACATTGGCACCCTTGAAATAGGCGAAGCCAGCCTTCTCGATCAGGCAGGGCAGCTGCATGCCGCCGTATTCGTAGTCCTGCCCGGCGGCCATCAGGCCGGCTTCGCTGAAAGCCTTCAGCGCGGTCTTGACCTCGGGGATGATGTGCACGGTCTCGCCGTCGAAATGCGGCTCGTTCTGGTCGGCTTTTTTGTTGTGGGGCGCGAACAGTTCGGTGGCGATGCGCTCGCAAGTGTCGAGTGCGGCGTTGAAGGTTTCGCGCGAGTGATCGGCGAAGCGCGCGCGCTGCGTGAGCGCCTCGGCGTCCAGCCATTCGTAGAGCAGGAAGTCGAGGTCGCGGCGGGGGATGATCTTGGATTGCATGGGGGCTCCAGGGGCGAATGCAATGAGAACGTGCTTTGGGCGCGCCACCGTTGACCGGTTCCCTCGTCCCTTCCAGGGGGAGGGCCAGGGAGGGTACGGAGGTTTTCAAGCGCTGGCCTATACATGACCTTCGCACCCCATCCCAACCTTCCCCCTCAAAGGGGGAAGGAGCCCGGCCGCGGGCGAAGCGACAGCCCGGTATCAAACCACCTCAAACAACCCCGCAGCCCCCTGTCCGCCGCCGATACACATCGTCACAACCACATACTTCGCGCCGCGGCGCTTGCCTTCGATCAGCGCATGGCCGGTCAGGCGCGCGCCGGATACGCCATATGGATGGCCGACGGCGATCGCGCCGCCGTTCACGTTCAGACGATCCATCGGAATGCCGAGCTTGTCCGCGCAATACAGCACCTGCACCGCAAACGCCTCGTTCAGTTCCCACAGCCCGATGTCCTCGACCTTCAGACCGGCCTTTTTCAACAGCTTAGGCACCGCGAACACCGGACCGATGCCCATTTCGTCCGGCTCGCAGCCGGCAACCGCGAAACCGCGGAAGATGCCCAGGGGCTGCAGGCCCTTCTGTTCCGCAAGCTTGCTGTTCATTACGATCGTGCAGGCTGCACCGTCGGAGAACTGGCTGGCATTGCCGGCGGTGATCACGCCGCCCGGCAGCGCGGTGCGGATCTTCGAGACACCTTCGAGCGTAGTGTCAGCGCGGATGCCCTCGTCGGCGGAGATCGTCACTTCGCGCGTGACCAGCATGCCGGTTTCCTTGTCGGCCACGCCCATCACGGTGGTCATCGGGACGATTTCATCATTGAACTTGCCGGCGGCCTGTGCGGCGGCGGCGCGCTGCTGGCTCTGCACGCCGTATTCGTCCTGGCGCTCCTTCGGGATGTTGTAGCGCTTGGCGACCATCTCGGCGGTCTGCAGCATCGGCCAATAGACCTCGGGCTTGTTCTGCTTGAGCCACGCTTCGACGATCATGTGGCGGTTCGCTTCGTTCTGCACGCAGGAGATCGATTCGACGCCGCCGGCCGCATAGATGTCGCCTTCGCCTGCGATAACGCGCTGGGCGGCGGTTGCGATGGTCTGCAGGCCGGACGAGCAGAAACGGTTGATCGTCATGCCCGCGGTGGTGACCGGACAGCCGCCACGCAACGCGATCTGGCGCGCGATGTTGCTGCCGGTCGCGCCTTCCGGTGTCGCGCAACCCATGATCACGTCCTCGACCTCGGCCGCGTCGATGCCGGCCCGCTCGATCGCGGCCTTCAGCACATGCCCGCCCATGGTGGCGCCATGGGTCATGTTGAATGCGCCCTTCCAGGATTTGGCAAGGCCGGTACGGGCGGTCGATACGATGACGGCGTCAGTCATTTCAGTCTCCTTGAACAGTGTGCTGTATGTGTGATTCGTGGGTGGGAAAAACTTTGCCGGCACCGTCTCGGCGGGCCGATGACGAATGCAGAATAGCACAGTTTTAGCACGGTCGTTCGCAAAATTATGGAAGACCGGGTACGTACGCAAAGTCGCCTGAAAAGGCACTGTACGCAAGGTTCACGTAAGCAAAAGGAGGCAGGATTGACGCATTGCCGTCAGGCGGTTTACTGACGATGGAGTCCCAGGCGCACCCTCCCGTGGCATGCCTGGCTTTCGGCCACCGGTCATTCCGGTGGCCGTTTTTTTATCAGGGCACCAGACGCAGCGTGCCGATGCTGCCCTGCTCCACCGCGGTGCGTTCCGTGCGCATCCGCACGAACTCCACATTCGCCCAGCGCTGCGTGAAGTTGCGGTACAGCGGCGACAGCACATTGCCGGACTGGCCGGTCGAATGGATGAAGCGCGAGTCTTCCAGGTTGGAGAGGTCATACAGCGCGCGCAGGCTCGCCGCATGCCGGTTCGCGTACGGCATCGCCTCGTCGCGCAGGTTGTGGCGACCGACGTTTACCGTGTGAGTGTCGCCCGGGGTAGGCACGCGGATGTCGAAGAAGCGCGCCAGCGCCGGCACGCGGGCAAATGGACGATGTTCGGAGCGTGCGAAGTGCGCGTGCCCCCACTGCCACTTCTCCATGTTGCGGCCATAGCGCTGCTCCAGATCATCGAGCGCGTCCTCGAGCGCATCGGCCAGCACCGCCGAGCATGCCTGCGCATCGACCGCGTCCCGGCGGCTGACATCCGCACACCAGCGGCTCTGTCCTTCGCGGTCGCTGAGCACATTCACCATGGCCTGATGCACGTTGCGCTGCTCCCAGTAGTCGCGCAGCAACGGCTCCCCAAGTTCATCGACGAAGATGCGGAACGATGCGAAACGCATCCATGCATTGAAGATCAGCGGCTCGCTGCGCTCTGCGTCCATCGAGCCGTTCCATCCTTGCAGCAGCTTGAGCGCCGCGCGGCCGCGTTCCGATCGGACAGTGGTGTTGCGCACCAGCGGCAGCAGTTCGGCCGCGGCCAGCGACAGGTGGTCCTTCTGGATTGCGGCGAAGCTGTCGAGGCTGTGCCGGTCGCGCGCGTCCAGCAACTGATCGATACGCTGCGCACGGTATGGCAGCGTCCATTCGCTGGTCAGGAAGTGCGGGTAATCGTCAGCAACGATCTTGTGGTTAGCCGTCATCACGCGCTGAGATTCCGGGTTATACGCCTGCGGCAGGTCCTCGAACGGAATGAAGCCGGCCCAGTCATAGCGCGCGTCCCAGCCCGGTGCAGGCGCGAGACCCTTCAGATCGTTTTCCGGCTTGCGCACCGGCACCCGGCCGGCGGCGATGAAGCCGATGTTTCCATCGACGTCCGCGTACACCATGCTCTGCTGCGGCGACGAAAAATCTCGCGCGCCGTCGAGGAATTCCGCCCAGTTGCGTGCGCGCCCGAACTTGATGCCGGCCTGCAGCGTCAGGTCGTCCGGGCGTAGCGCGGTCCAGGCGAACGAGATTACGTGATTTGCGTCGAGACCGGCCTTGGCGAACAGCGGCAGCGCGCCGGTGAGGACCGGCCCGTGCCGGGTCGCGCGCACCTCAACGGTGACGTCCGGCTGTCCCTTGACCTTGATCGTCTCGCTGCGCACCTCGAAGTTGGTCCACCCCTCCGGCGTCTGGTATTGACGCGGGTTATCCGGATTGATGCGTTCGATGTACAGATCCTGCACATCGGGACCGGTATTGGTGAATCCCCAGGCGATGCGGTCATTGCGGCCCAGCACCACGGTGGGCAAGCCCGGCAGCGTGGCGCCGATCACGTTCATGCCGGGCGCCGACATGTGCGCGAAATACCACAGCGCCGGCGCGGACAGGCCCAGGTGGGGATCGTTTGCCAACAGCGGCTTGCCGCTCTCGGCGAGCGCGCCGCTCACCACCCAGTTGTTCGACCCCATGCCATCCACGTAAGAAGGCGGCGCGGCCTGTATCAGCGCGGCCAGTTGCTCGCTGGTGCCGGCGAGCTTGCGGTACAGCGCCGTGTAGTCCATCGTCTGCGGCACCGACTCGCCCGGATACGGTGCGAGAAACTCGTTGATCTGCTCCAACGACAGGCGTTGCGCGAGCCGCATGCGCAACACCTCCTGCGTCCAGTTTGCGCCGAGGTCCCAGGCCATCATGGTCTGCCAGCCGATCGAATCGACCGGTTGCCAGGGTTCAGGTGCCGGCGCGCCGGTCAGCAGGAATTCCGGCGGCAGCGGTCCGCTGCGGTCGGCGAGATAGGCGTTGATGCCGCGCGCATAGGCGTCGAGCGCCGCGCGCGTTTCCGGCGCGAGGTTGGCGAGGATGGCTTCGGCGTTGCGGCGCACGCCGAGCGTGCGCAGGAAGCGGTCGGTGTCGACAGCGTTCGGCCCGAGGATCTCGGCCATGCGGCCGGCCGGAATGCGGCGGTTCAGTTCGAGCTGCCAGAGGCGGTCCTGGGCATGCACGTAGCCGAGGCCGAAATACGCGTCTTCCGACGATTGCGCGTAGATGTGCGGAATGCCTTCCGCATCGCGCACGATGTCGATCGGCGCCTGCAGGCCCTGCACCTGCGAGCTGCCGTTGATCTTGGGCTGCGAAGCGCTGCGATACCAGAGCGCGGCGCCGGCAAGCGCCACCAACGCCGCAAGGATGACCAGACCGAGAATTCCAAACGCACGCTTCATGCTTCCTCCTGGATGGGCGCACAGACTATCACAGTGACGAATGATAAGATGTGGCCGATCCGCATACTATCGACACCATGAATTTCGACGTCGCCATCATCGGCAGCGGCCTGGCCGGCCTGTCCGTCGCGCTGCATCTCGCGCAAACCCGCAAAGTTGTCGTTGTCTCCAAGCGCAGCCTGCTCGACGGCGCCAGCAACTGGGCGCAGGGCGGCATCGCCGCGGTTCTCGATTCCAAGGACAGCCACGAGGAACACATCGCCGACACGCTGGTGGCCGGCGCCGGGCTGTGCGACGAAGGGGCGACCCGCTTCATCGTCGAGCACAGCCGCGAGGCGATCGAGTGGCTGATCGCACAGGGCGTGCCGTTCACCAAGGATGCGACCGCCGAACTCGGATTTCACCTGACGCGCGAAGGCGGGCACAGCCAGCGGCGCATCATCCACGCCGCCGACGCCACCGGCCATGCGGTGCAGCTTACGCTGGTGGAGAAGGTGCGCAACCATCCGAACATCACCATCCTCGAACGCCATTGCGCGATCGACGTGATCAAGTCGGACCGGCTCGACGGCCACGAAGGTCCGCCGCGCTGCGTCGGCGTCTATGTGCAGGACGTCGACAACGGCGAGGTGATGACGCTGGCCGCCGACCATACGGTGCTGGCCACCGGCGGGGCCGGCAAGGTCTATCTGTACACGACCAATCCGGACACCGCGACCGGCGACGGCATCGCGATGGCCTGGCGCGCCGGCTGCCGCGTCGCGAACATGGAGTTCATCCAGTTCCATCCGACCTGCCTGTACCACCCCTATGCGAAGGAATTCCTGATTTCCGAGGCCGTGCGCGGCGAAGGCGGGCTGCTGAAGCTGCCTGCGGCAGCCGGCGCGGCGGCCGGGCATCGCTTCATGCCCGACCACGACGCGCGTGCGGAACTGGCGCCGCGCGATGTCGTGGCGCGCGCGATCGACTTCGAAATGAAGAAGCGCGGGCTCGACTACGTCGATCTCGACATCAGCCACCAGAGCCCGGAATTCCTGAAGGAACATTTCCCTACCATTTACGCGCGCTGCCTGGAACTGGGCATCGACATCACGAAGCAGCCGATTCCGGTCGTGCCCGCCGCCCATTACACCTGCGGCGGCATCATCACCGACCTGGCGGGCCGCACCGACCTGCCCGGCCTGTACGCCGTGGGCGAGGTCGCCTGCACCGGCCTGCACGGCGCCAACCGCCTGGCCAGCAACTCGCTGCT
>DATLGF010000162.1:0-2570 GCA_035540575.1 Noviherbaspirillum sp. | reverse complement strand
GTTCAATGGCGCGAGCGCCTGGCGGCGCCGTTCGTGCGCTTCGTCGAGGCAGCGGCTAACGAAAAAGCGCGCATGGCATGCATACTCTTCTTCGGCAAACTGCGCCTCTATCCGTCCGCGCTCCGCGCCCACCATCTCCAGCGCCTGTTCGGCCGCCTCCAGCGAAGCGATCGCCCCAGGGGTCGGCTGCTGTTCCTGGGCAGACGCCGTCAATGACAATGCCAGGTACAGTGCGAGCGCGCGGCAGGCTGTTGCGAAAACTGGAAGCGCATCCATGATCGGGTCCTCAAGAGAGTGTGGCCGCGCTGCTGCGGCGTTCGCTTTGCATGTACTCGGCCGACTGCATTTCGATGATGCGCGAGACAGTGCGATGAAACTCGTGGGCCAGCGTACCTTCGGTGTAGAGCTCTTCAGGCGCAACCTCGGCCGATATCAGGAGCTTGACCTTGTGATCATAGAAGACGTCGATCAGCCAGGTGAAGCGGCGCGCTTCTGACGACATCGCCGCCGACATCCGGGGCACGTCCGAGAGGATCACGGTGTGGAAGCGGCTGGCAATCTCGAGGTAATCGTTCTGTGAGCGCGGCCCGCCGCACAGGGTCGCGAAGTCGAACCATACCGCGCCGCCGGCGCGGCGCAGCGCGCGAATCTCGCGGGCTTCGATGTGCAGGCGCGGATCCTCGTCGGCCGTGTCGGCCAGCTTCGCGAACGCCTTGCGCAATGCGCGGTCGGCCTGCGCACCGAGCGGCGTGTGGTACGCCTCGACCTGTTCGAGCGCGCGCTTGCGGTAGTCGTTGCCGGCATCGACGTTGAGAACGTCCATGCGTGCCTTCAGCAGCGCGATCGCCGGCAGGATCCGATCACGATGCAGGCCATCGGGATACAGCGCATCCGGCACATAGTTCGAGGTCATGACGAAGGACACGCCGTTGTCGAACAAGGCCTTGAGCAGGTTGTACAGGATCATCGCGTCCGCGATGTCGGACACGTGGAACTCGTCGAAGCAGATCAGGCGGTGCTTGCGGGCGATGCGGCGCGCCACCTCATGAAGCGGATCGGCCACGCCCTTGAGTTCGTCGAGCTGCCGATGCACGTCGCGCATGAACTCGTGGAAGTGGAGTCGCGTCTTGCGCTTGACCGGAACGACCGAGTAAAAGCTGTCCATCAGGAAGGACTTGCCACGCCCGACACCGCCCCACATGTAAAGGCCGCGCGGCACCTGGGGCCGGCTGATCAGGCGCATCAGCCGATTCGAGCGCTGCGATTTGTAGGCTACCCAGTCGTCATAGGCCTGCTGCAGGCGCTCGACGGCGCGCACCTGCGCCGGATCCGACTGGTAGCCGCGCTCGGCGAGCGCATGCTCGTAATACTCCCTGACGTTCATATCGTTATGTTCAACCCGCTCGCCGGCTTCCTCCCGGCATTTCGGCTGCCGCGCAGGCACCGTCAATAAAACGGGCGGAACCAGTCCGCCCTTGCATTTGAATACGATCAGCCCTGCATCCGCTTTACAGGGGATTCATGTCGACGCGGATGTGGCGCGGATAGCTCGCCTGTCCGCCCACGCCAAACGGCACGCTCATCCCGATGCTGGCGCCGGTATGGCGCGAACCGCCGCCGATGCCCACCCCCACGGTCGGCCCCGGTCCGGCCGGAAGATAGGCGCGATGGATGGTCTCGGAGGTGCGAAAGCCCGGGCGATTGCAGACGACCCGCAAGTCTCCGCTCGGCGCGCCGACATCGATTACGGCCGGCGTCACGACCTCCCAGCTTCCAGCGGCCGTGCTGACCGTGCACTGCGTGCCGGCGAGCGGCTGCCCGCCGGTCGCGGTCTCGATTGCGATGCCGCGCTCCTGCGGCCCCGTCGTCGCGCAGGCAGCCAGGGCCAGGGACAACAACAGGACCGTGTAGCGCATGCGTGACTCCTAGAAGTTGAGCGAACGTTTGTCCACCGCCAGCGCCGCCTCCTTGGTCGATTCCGACAGCGAAGGATGCGCGTGGCAGATACGGGCAATGTCTTCCGACGAGGCACGGAACTCCATCGCGACGACCGCCTCGGCGATCAGTTCCGACGCCATCGGACCGACGATGTGTACGCCGAGGATTTCGTCGCTCTTGGCGTCAGCCAGGAATTTCACCATGCCGGAGGTATCGCCCAGCGCGCGGGCACGCCCGTTGGCCATGAACGGGAAGGTGCCGGCCTTGTAGGCGACGCCTTCGGCCTTCAGCTGCTGCTCGGTGCGGCCCACCCAGGCGATTTCCGGAGACGTATATATGACCCAGGGGATCGTATTGAAGTTCACGTGCCCGTGCTGGCCGGCAATGCGCTCGGCCACGGCGACACCCTCTTCCTCGGCCTTGTGCGCGAGCATCGGGCCGCGCACAACGTCACCGACTGCCCAGACATTCGGCAGGTTGGTCCTGCAATCGCCATCGACGGCAATGAAGCCGCGCTCATCCAGTTGCAAACCGACCGCTTCGGCATTCAGGCCGATTGTATTCGGCACGCGGCCGATCGAGACGATCAGCTTGTCGAAGACGACCTTCTGCGCCGCGCCCTTGTCGTCGGT
>DATLGF010000161.1:0-2500 GCA_035540575.1 Noviherbaspirillum sp. | reverse complement strand
AAGGGCGTGCTCGCCGGGATCGCCGGCGACGACGGCGCGATGCGGCGCGTGATCGACGGCCGGCCCGAGAGCATCATGCGGCACTGCGAGGACAGCCTGCGGCGCCTGCAGACCGACGTGATCGACCTGTACTACCTGCACCGCTGGGACAAGAAGGTGCCCATCGAGGAGAGCGTGGGCGCGATGAGCCGCCTGGTGGAGCAGGGCAAGGTGCGCGCCATCGGCCTGTCGGAAGTATCTGCGGCGACGCTGCGCAAGGCGCACGCGGTGCACCCCATCGCGGCGGTGCAGACCGAGTATTCGCTGTGGACCCGCAACCCCGAGATCGCGGTGCTGGCCGCCTGCCGCGAACTGGGCGCGACCTTCGTGGCCTTCAGCCCGGTGGCGCGCGGCTTCCTGTGCGATTCGCTGCACGACGTCGGCAGCCTGCACGAGAAGGACATCCGCCGCGGCATGCCGCGCTTCGAGCCGGCGAACTACGCCGCCAACCTGAAGCTGCTGCCGGGGTACAAGGCTTTGGCGCAGGAGGCCGGCTGCACCCCGGCGCAGCTGGCCCTGGCCTGGCTGCTGCACAAGGGCGAGGACATCATTCCGATTCCCGGAACGACGAGCGTGGAGCATTTGCGCGAAGACCTGGCCGCGGTGGACGTGCGCCTGTCGCCGGATCTGATGGCGCGGCTGGAGGCGCACATCAACGAGCGCACGGTGAGCGGCAACCGCTACAACCAGCAATCGCGCAGCGAGGTGGATACGGAGGAGTTCTGAGGGGAAAAGCCCTTCGATAGGCTCAGGGCGAACGGAAGCACTCGCGCCCTTCGACAGGCTTGTATGGTTTGCAACCTCAACAGCAACCATCAAGAAAGGGCAAGGTGCCGGAGTGGAGGGACATCGACAGGCATCGGCGAACGAGGCACGTTCGACCGACCGACTGAGTTAAAGCCCCACTCTGGCACCGAGCGTCGATTAGGAACCTAGCGCCGCCTTCAGGCGAGCGCCGATTTATACAAGCTGACGCCGCTGCAAGAGCCCCACTCCGGCCCCGGCATTTTGACAAATGAAGGAACAGATTCCGAACGAAACCTGCTGGGGAGTGGACGTGGCCAGCGAGCACCTGGACATCGCCCGGCACGGCAGCCAGCAGGTGCAGCGCATTGGCAACGATCCCAAGGCCATTGCCAAGTGGCTTCGATCGGCTCCGGCGAACAGCCGCCTCGGCTTGGAATCCACGGGCAGCTATCACCTGCAGCTGGCCCGACTGGCCCATGAACGCGGCATCACGGTGTACGTGCTCAATCCGCGCGACATCAAGCGTTATGCCCAAGGGCTGGGCCAGCGAGGCAAGACCGATCGGCTGGATGCCCGCGTGATCGCACGCTTCATCGAGCGTGAGCACGAGCACCTGCGCGCATGGCAGCCGCCGACCCAGCAGCAGCAAGAGCTGGACGATCTGCTGCGCGAGCGGGCTGCGCTGCAGAAAACATATGCCGCGCTGAAGCAGTCGGTGGCCAAGCGGCCCAAGCCAGCCGCCATGCTGGCCAAGCTCCTGCATGAGATGAAGGCCGCCTTGCAGGACTTCGAGCGTGCCATTGCCCAGGCGGTTCGCGAGTTGCCCCAGGGCGATACCGCCTTCGGCGTGATCACCTCCATCCCCGGCATTGGCCTGCTCACCGGTGCTGCACTGCTGCGCCTGTTCACCAGGGCGCCAGATGCCTCGACCGATGCGATCGTGGCACTCACCGGATTGGATCCACGGCCCATGGATTCGGGCACCCGCAGGGGTGTTCGACGCCTGTCCAAGCGCGGCGATGCGAACACCCGCCGGCTGCTTTACAACGCCGGCATGGCCGGGGCCAAAACCGACACCTGGCGACCGATCTATGAGCGCGAGCGCGCCAAGGGCCTATCGAGCACCGCGGCCTTGCTGGTCCTGGCCAGGCGTCTGGTGCGCATCGCCTACAGCCTGTTCAAAAGCGGTCAGCAGTTCGACCGCGCGCGTGTGATGACTTGACGAGAACCATAGAACCTCAGCCCGAACGGAGGAGGTTTGTCGAAGGGCTCCCGCGCGAGGCCTTCGACAGGCTCCGCGTTGATGGAGCCCGCGCTCACGCCAGCGCGTCGGCCCAGATGTTGCGTGCCCAGTTCCAGGCGTACACGCCCTCCATCTCGCTGTGCGCGGTGCTCACGCCGCCGGAGCCGGGGACGGTCTTGAAGGTGCGGTCGGCCGCGTCGTAGGCATGCACGCTGGCCACGTGCATGACCTGCCGGTTGTCGACGAAGCTGTAGCAGGTGTTGGTCAGCATGGGCGCCGGGTTGGGCGCCCAGCCCGAGAGCTGGGCCACGATGGCCGCGGCCGCGACCTTGCCGTGGTTGTTGGCCATGTGGCCGCTCTTGGGCATGCCCGGCGCGATCTGGATCGAGTCGCCCAGCACGTGCACGTCGCGCGCCACGGTGGACTCGAAGGTGAGGTAGTCGACGCCGCACCAGCGGTTGTTGGCCAGGT
>DATLGF010000160.1:0-11759 GCA_035540575.1 Noviherbaspirillum sp. | reverse complement strand
GCCGGCATAGACGAAGCCGGCGTCGCCTTCTGCGCAGGAGACCGTCACTTCATCGCCGGAGCGGATCCGCTCGGTGGCGTTGTCGCAGCCGACCACGGCCGGAATGCCGAGTTCGCGCGCGACGATGGCCGCGTGGCAGGTGCGCCCGCCGCGATTGGTCACGACGGCTGAAGCGGTCTTCATCACCGTGCCCCAGTCCGGCGTCGTGGTATCGGCGACCAGCACTTCGCCGGGCCGGAACTCGTGCAGCTGGCCGACGCCGGAAATCACCCGCGCCACACCGCTGACCACCTTTTCGCCGACCGCGCGGCCGCGCGCTCGCACCTGTCCCTTGCTCTCCAGCACGTACTCTTCCAGCATCGTGGGCGCGCGGTGCGCGGCAACCGTCTCCGGCCGCGCCTGCACGATGTACAGCTTGCCGTCGACGCCATCCTTCGCCCATTCGATATCCATCGGCATCGGCGTGCCGGCCGCGCCGCTGTAGTGTTCCTCGATCACGATCGCCGCCTGCGCGAGCTCCAGCACCTCGGCGTCGCTGATGCAGAAACGTTGCCTGTCTTCGCGCGGCGTCGGCACGTTGCGGGTGGTCTCGCGGCCGGCGGCGCCCGAGTACACCATGCGGATCTTCTTGGCGCCGAGGCTGCGCCGCAACACCGCGCGCGCGCCGTTCCTGAACGCGGGCTTGAACACGTAGAACTCGTCGGGATCGACCGCGCCCTGCACGACGTTCTCGCCGAGGCCGTAGGCCCCGGTGATGAACACCACGTCACGAAAGCCGGTCTCGGTGTCGAGCGAAAACATCACGCCGGAGGCGGCGAGATCGGAACGCACCATCTTCATCACGCCGACCGACAGCAGGACCTTGAAATGATCGAAGCCGTTGTCGATCCGGTAGCGGATCGCGCGGTCCTGGAACAGGCTGGCAAAGCAGCGCTTGACCGCATCGAGCAGGCGCGCGTCACCCGAAATGTTCAGGAAGGTTTCATGCTGGCCGGCGAAGCTCGCCGTCGGAAGGTCCTCGGCGGTGGCGGAACTGCGCACGGCAAGCGTCAGCTCCCCGTACTGGCGGCGCAATGCGGCATAGGCATCGAGAATCTGGGCAGCGAGGTCGTCCGGCAACGGCGCGCCGTAGATGATCTCGCGCGCGTCGTGCGCGCGGCGCGCGAGATCTGTCACATCATTCGCGTTCAGCCCGTCGAGGGTGGCGCGCAATGCGTCCCACGCCCCTGCGCTGTCGAGAAGGTAGCGGTACGCGTCGGCGGTAATCGCAAAGCCGTTCGGCACATTGATGCCGCGCGGCGCGAGCGCTCGCACCATCTCGCCGAGCGACGCGTTCTTGCCGCCCGCAACCGCCACATCCGCGACGCCGAGATCGGCGAACCAGCGGATGAATTGAGCGCCGGGCGCGTCCATGCTGCGCGCTTCGCTATTGCACCGTGATCTGCTTGGCCGTCCTGCCCTCCTTCTTCGGCAGCTTCAGGTGCAGCACGCCATCCTGGTAGCGCGCTTCGGCCTTGCTGTCGTCGACCTCGGCTGGCAAGGTGAAGCTGCGGTACTGCTCGCCGTAGTAGCGCTCGCTGCACATCATGTTGCCTTCCTTGCGCTCGGATTCTTCCCTCGCGCTCGCCCGGATCGAGACGGTGCCGCCTTCAATCGAAATCTTGATGTCTTCCTTCTTCACGCCCGGCACGTCGGCCTTCACTTCATACGCATCGTCGCTCTCGGTGATGTCGAGCCGGATGCGCGGCTCGGGTTCAAGGCCCCGCAGCGATGGGGCAAGAGAGAACTCTTTCAGCATGTCATCCATGCCGCGGAAAGGGTCGAAGCGCGTCAGCTCGCGCATCGGATCGAATCGCATCAGGTTGCCGGCCATGTCTTGCCTCCGTGAACGGTGAAGCGGAAGCGGAGCGATGCGCCACTCCCGGTCGGTTCATGTTAGGAAGCCGAACGGGCTCACGCATGATCAAGATCAAGGCGGGCTTGATGCGCGAAGGCGCGTCGGAAGCGCCGGCACATTTACGCTTGCGCGTCGTGCCGGCTTGCTGGCCTTGCTGGCCGCTCTTACGCGTACAGCCAGAGGGCCAGAAAACCGCCGGCGAGCGCACAGGCGAGCGCCGGCAGCAGTGTCCGCCGCAGCACTTCTCCCTCGCGGCCGACCAGTTGCACGGTCGCGCTGGCCGCGACGATGTTGTGCGGGCAGATGATGTTGCCGATCGCGGCGCCGAAACCCTGCGCGGCCGTCAGGCCCAGCACCGACAGCCCGAGACGCTCGGCGGTCGCCACCTGGAACTCGGTAAACAGGATGTTGGACGCGGTGGCCGAGCCGGTCACGAAGGTGCCGAGCAAGCCGATCGCCGGCGCTAACACGGGCCACAGCGCCGGCCACGTCCCCGCCGCCGCAGCCGCTGCCGCGGCGGCGAGCGCGTCGATCATGCCGGCATGGACCATCACGCGCGACAGGCCGAGCATCGCCGCCAGCGCCACCGTCACCGGCAGCAGACGCCGCAGCACGGCGCCGATCGCCTCGCGCAGCGTGACCGCCGGCACACGCTGCACCAGCGCACCGAGCAGGAAGCTGGCGAGCAGCATCGTGCCTGGGTGGTAGAGGATCTGCATGCTGCCGCCGAACGATGCGTAGGTCCACGCGATCTCGACAGCCCGCAGGCGCTCCTGCAAGGGACCGATCATGCGGGTGCAAACGACCAGCGCGATCAGCAGCAGGTAAGGGGCAGCGGCGCGCAGCAGATCGGCAGCCCGCGTGGCGTCCGCCTCGGCACCGGATCGCCGTCGCGCCATGCGCAATGCGCCGACGAACAGCAGGCCGCCGACCAGTGCGCCCGCCAGGGTCGGCAATTCCGGTCCGATCAGCCTGGCGATCAGATAGTAGGGCACCAGGAAACAGGCGGCGGCCACGAACGTCCAGCCCCATGGAGCGGGCGCGACGCGTGAAGCAGGCGTCGCAGCCTGGGCGCGTGTGGCCAGGAACATGACTGCGAGCGGCATCATCCAGCCGATCAGCAGATGGTAGTTGGCAGTGGCGCCCGCAATGGCCAGCGGCGAAAGCCCCGAGACCGCTGCCTGTGGAACGACCGGCGTGCCGACGGCACCGAAGGAAACGCCGATCGCATGGCCGATCAGCGCCATGCTTACCGCCGCAACGCGGCCGAAGCCGGCACTCACCAGGAACGGCGCGGCAAGCGCCACGGAGGTGCCGAATCCGGCGGCGCCCTCGATGAACAGCCCGAAGAACCAGGCCACCAGCAACGCGAGGATGCGCGCGTCGCCCGCGATCCGCGTCATTGCGACGCGCAGCACGTCGATGCTGCCGGTCCTGACCTGCAGTTCGTGGATGCACAGCGCGGGAAAGATGATCCACAGTATCGTCAGGGCCAGGAACACCGCTTCGCCCAGCGCTCCGCCGGCGGCCGCGGCCGCGCCGAGTTCGGGCATGACGCGCGCGCCGAGTCCGAACGCGGCCCAAGCAATGACGAGCGCCGCGACAAGGCCGAGCGCGCCCGCCCGCGCCGCCGACCAGCCCAGGCCAATCATCAGGACCAGGATGACTGCGATCGGCAGTGCCGCCAGCGCACTCACGCGAGCCGCTGCGCGCCGACGCGGTGAAGCGTCCCCTGCCCGCTCTCGAACGCGGTGATGTTGCCGATGGTGATCGCGGCGATATTGCCCATGGCTTCGCGGGTGAAAAACCCCTGGTGTCCGGTGATGAGCACGTTGTGAAAGGTGGTCAGGCGCATGAACATGTCGTCGGCGATGACCCGGTCGGAAAGATCCTGGAAAAACAGGCTTTCCTCTTCCTCGTAGACGTCCAGGCCGACAAAGCCGATCCTGCCGGACTTCAGGCCGGCCAGCAGCGCCGCCGTATCGACCACCTGGCCGCGGCTGGTATTGATCAGCATGACGCCCCGCTTCATCTGCGCGATCGCCGCACCGTCGATCAGGTGGCGCGTCTGCGGCGTCAGCGGGCAATGCAGCGAGATGATGTCCGACTCCCGGTACAAGGTATCGGTGTCGACGTACTCGACATGCCCGGGCGCATCGGCGGCCGG
Organism: Noviherbaspirillum sp.; assembly: GCA_035540575.1. Taxonomy (GTDB): domain Bacteria; phylum Pseudomonadota; class Gammaproteobacteria; order Burkholderiales; family Burkholderiaceae_D; genus Noviherbaspirillum. The sequence continues at coordinate 7,695 of DATLGF010000160.1, read as the reverse complement.
GGTGGGATCGCTGGCCAGGATGCGGCAGCCGAAGCCGTGCATGATGCGCGCAAAGACCAGGCCGATCTTGCCGGTGCCGATGACCCCGACCGTCTTGCCGTTCAGGTCGAATCCGAGCAGGCCGTCGAGTGAAAAATTACCTTCGCGGACGCGGTTGTAGGCGCGGTAGGTGCGCCGGTTCAGGCTCAGCACCAGGGCCGCCGCGTGCTCGGCGACGGCGTGCGGCGAATAGGCCGGAACCCGAGCCACCGTCATGCCGAGGCGCTCGGCCGCCGCCAGGTCCACATGGTTGAAACCGGCCGAGCGCAGCGCAAGCAGGCGCGTGCCGCCCGCGTGGAGCATCTCGAGCGCCGGCTCGGATAGCTGGTCGTTGACGAACGCGCAGACTGCCGCAAAGCCCTCGGCGAGCGCCGCGGTGGCCGGCGTCAGACGCGCCTCGTGATAGACCAGCTCATGCCTTCCCCCATTGGCTTCATCGAGGAAGATCCGGTCGTAATGCTTGCTGCTGAAAACCGCCACGCGCATACATCTGACTCCATGACACGAACAAGCCCGCTGCCGGTCCCGGGAACCGGTCATGCAGGCATGGAAAATCGCCGCCGCTCAGGCAGGCGCCGTCGCAGCCTTCCGCGGCTTGTGGACCAGTACCGGGATCGGGCTGTGATGAAGGATCTTCAGGGTCTGACTGCCGACATGGTCGCCAATGCCGCCCTTCCATCCATGCGATGCCATGTAGATCAGATCGCAGTGCGACTGTTCCGCCACCTTCAGGATCGCGATCCATGGTTCTGCGCCCTGCACCTTCCGGTAGAGGCATGGCACCTCCTCGGCCAGCGCACTGTTGGCGACGAAGCTCAACGCTTCATCCGCGAACTTGTCGAACATCATCTTGCGATGCTTCGGAAACAGCGGATCGTGATGCAGCCAGGCGTCGAGCTGCTCGGCCCGCGGCTCGGGAATCACATACAGTCCCAGCACCTCCGCTCCGATGTTCTTCGCAAACAGGATGCCGCTCTGCACAGCTTCGCGGGCCAGCGCGGAACCGTCGGTCGGAAGAAGGATGTGCTTGTACATGGCGCGCGCCCTTTCCTGCTTCAACAGCATGGCTGTCCGGGCTTGCAGCACGACACCGCCCCCCTGCGCATGCGGCTCGGCGAGGGGACGCTCTCCCCGCGCGTGATGCGTGATCCCGGATTTGGCGCCCAAGCTTCATCCGCCGCGACTTCGGCGGCCTTGACCTGGATCAAGCGTACTCAAGGCGGCGCGCAATCGAAGACGAGAATCGGATTCAGAGGCCGAACAGCCTGCTGAAGGCGTGGGCTGCGAACATGCCCTTCATCACGTAGACCGTGTCGGAAGGATGCAGGCCGTCGGGGGCGAACAGCAGCGGACTGCGGCCGCGCAACTTATCGTTCAGGAAGGTGTATTGATCGATCACCGGCAGCCCTTCCTGCAGCGCCACCTCCTTCATCGCCGCGACATAGGTATCCAGTCCGCCGACGCCGCTGTCGCGGGTCGGATTCGGTGTTTCGAAGATGACCTGCTTGCCATGCGCGCGCGCAGTGCGCGCGAGCTCGCGCAGGCAAGCGCGGTAAGCCTCGAGATCGTGCCGCCACTGGTCGTTGATCGCATGGTTGAGGATCACGAACTGCGCTTTCGATGCGCGCATCTGCTCCGGCCATGGCGGATGGCGCCCATCGGTGCCTTCCAGCAGCGCGCAGGCGGTCGATCCGCTTACGCCGTGATTGCGCACGTCCACCCTCACGCGCGTGCGCAGCGCTTCAGCGAACACCTGGGGCGCCGGCCTGGCCACCTGGCGACCGTCGCTGCCGCTCGCATAGCCCCAGACGGTGGAATCGCCGTAATACTCGACCAGAACGGGTCGCGGCTGGGCCTGCGACGCGGTCGCGGCCGCCAGCGCGCAGCAAAGCAGGATGGCGGAAAGTCTCATGTTCACAGGTTGGTGCTGCCGGCCGGCACCTCGCGGCGCACGGCCATGCGGTTGAACCACGCTCGCATCGGATCCTCGACGTAGCGGTAAGTCCACGCCGACACGGCGAGGAGGACGGCGACGAACGACGCCATGACCGCGATGCCGCCAAACAGGCCGTCGAAGCGGCGGGACAGGTTTTCGAAGAACAGCAGCAGCGGCATGTGCATCAGGTAGATCGAGTAAGACCACAGCCCGAGCAGCTGAAAGAATCGCGGGCGCAGCAGGCTCGACATCGGCCCTTCGTCGCTGCATACCGACAGGATCAGCAGCGCGAACACCAGCGGCAGGATGAAGGCGATGCCCGGTGCATGATCAACGACCAGGAACACCACCGCGAGCAGGACCAGCGACGCCGCCTGAAGCATGCCGTGCATGCCGCGCACATGCCGGCTCGCGTAGAACGCGAGCGCGCCGAGGAAGAATGAAAATACCGCGCGGGGAAAGCCGAAGTCGTAGGTGAGCGACAGGCAGCCGCGCTGCACAAGGCATTGGTGGACGGTGACCGAGGCCCAGACGGTAATGACTGCAGCGACCACGCTGACTGCGCCGAACATCATCAGGCGGTTGCGCCCGGTGAGCCCGAGGCACAGCAGGGCGAACAGCACGTATGCCCAGAACTCCACGCTGATGCTCCAGCTGGGCGTGTTCAGGATCAGGTCGTCGAACACGCCCATGCTGTGCGTGAGCGTGACTGTCGCCAGGATCTCGCTTGCCGTTGGGATCACCCATTGCAAGCCGTCGGGATTGTGCAGCATCGCGCCGTAGCCGCGCTCGAGCAGCAGGCGCTTGGCGAACACGACGGCGTTTGCGGCGAGGATGAACGCCAGCGTGGAGAACACCAGCAGCGGAAACAGGCGGCCGATGCGGCGGATCAGGAATACGCGCAGGTCTTCCCCGCCTGTCAGGCGCCTGCCGTAGGCGGCGCACATGATGAAGCCGCTGAGTACGAAGAACAGGTCGACGAAAAGGTAACCGTTACGGATCACCGCGACGTGCTGCGCGCCGATGCCCAGGTGATACAGGGCGACGATGAGCGCCGCGATGCCGCGCATGCCTTCGAGCGAACGAATCATGAAGTGGCTGTCATTCTCTGGGTTGCGGAGTTCACATGCCGGGCGGCATGCCTGCTTCGAGTATGCGACGCGGCGCGGTGCCGCTTCTTGAGGCTGCTCACCTGCCGTGCGGAAAAAAAAGCACGGCAGGCGCAGGGACGGGATCAGCGTGGGAAGATCGCCATGAAGCGTTGTGCCGCGTACTCGCCCTTCATGATGTAGGTCTGCTGCGACGGATGTGCACCGTCCGGCACGATCTCGTGCACGTCGCGCCCGGCGAGAAAGTCGGTCAGGTACTGGTGCTGGTCGATGACGGGAATCGCCGGCTGCTGGGTTGCTGCGACCGAGCGCATCGCTACCACATAGTCGTCCATTCTCGAGCCCGCGATCGGATTCGGGGTTTCGAACACCACCTCTTTGCCGTTGGCGCGCGCAATGGCGGCGAGCTGCGTCAGGCAGGAGCGGTAGCGCGGTACGTCATAGCCAACGGCGCCGTTGCTGCTGTCGTTGATGCCATGGTTCAGGATCACATGGGTGGCATTGGATTCAGCCATCTTCGTTGCCCAGGTTTCCTGGCCGTTCGCACCCTCGAGCAGGCCGCAGGCGGTGGAGCCGTTTATGCCGAGGTTGCGCACCTCGTTCTGCGGCGTGCTCGGCAACGCGTTTGCAAATGCCGTAGGCGCCGGTGTACCCACGCGCGCGCCGCTGGTTCCGGTTTCCCATCCCCAGATGGTCGAGTCGCCGTGGTATTCGATGACATAAGGATCGGTGTTCGGCGGCGGCGGCTGGCTGGGCGGCTCCTGCGGAGGCGGGTTCTGCCCGGGGGGATTGGGATTGCCAGGCTGCAGCGGACTACCATCGCCGGATCCACCGGATCCGCCGCACGCGCTCAATGCGAGCGCGGCGCATACGAGAAGACTTGGGGAGAGCAGCTTCAATCGAGTTCTCCAATGAAAGGTTGTGATAACGGACGCAGGCGGTCGTGTTTTTTTGCCGCATGCAGACTGGACACATCATTCCATTGGCGCGCCGCAAGTGCGTTGTGATCGCTTAATGAACACTTCCGGTAGATGTTGCGCATTCTCGAAAACTGCAACTGGCCGTAAGGACTTGCAGAGTGAAAGACTGGCGCGGGTTCCCGTTCATGCTCGCGCAATGTCGCCCCCGCTCAGGCCCGGAGCCCAGGTCCCCCTTTAGCCTGGGCTGCACAGGCTTGTGCGGGGTCCGCGCCTACCCGGAGGCGACATAGCGAGCACAGTCGCTCGAGTGATCGACATATCAGCGCCGATGCTGGCCCCCTTTTGCTCGCCGCACCGCCTTCTCTTTACATGTGGAAATGCTCTTCCGCGTAGAAATGGCCGACGCTTGACTCGTCGCAACTGTGCGCGTCGGCAGCGGTGACTTCCCGCAACTGCGTACCTGTTTCCCCGCCCTAATCTGACGGCTCAGCAACGACGTAGCGTCGGCTGTGTACTACCCGCAATACCACTTTCCCGTTAAACCGAAGAGAGGATTTCACATGCTCAAACTCAAGAACGCAGCCCTCACGTTGGCAGTGGTCATGGCGCTCGCAGCCTGCGGCGGCGTGCCCGGGTTGTTCGGATCCGAACACGCCGGATCCGAACAACCCGGGCACGCCGCCGGCTGAAGACGCCACCTTCGAGGGCAACATGGTACTGGCCGCGAACCAGGTCCTGTTCAATGGCAACGGCATCGGCTACGAGGCCTTCAGCACCTCGGGCGCATATGGCCAGGCGCCCGGCACGAACGCGCCGCTGAGCTCCTTTGGCCTGCGCGTGTATCAGGAAGGCATGGCCGGCCAGTCGAACACTGTCCGCGTCGCGCTGGAAATGGATCAGACCGATGGCAGCGCGCTGCTGCAGATGCTGGTGGACCGCGCAACGCTGAGCATCAGCGAGACCGGCGCGCTCTCGATCACGGTGCCGGACAACGCCAATGCCTACGTGGTGGTGAACGATGGCGCTGGCAACTCCGCTACGGTCAGCACCAGCGAGATCGCGGACAACGTGATCCGTTTCGCACCGATTGCCGATGACCCGACCAGCTTCGGCCTGATCGTTGACGTGGACGCGATCGCGACCGCAGCCGCAGCGGCATCGCCTCAGGCAGCTACCGCGCTGCAGACGCTGCGCACGCTGGCGGCGCGCTACGACATGCGCATGGCGATCACCGGCGTCGGCCTTCGTTCGTCGGGCGGCAACGACTTGACGGCGGGCACGACCCCGATCACCGTGGGCGACCAGCCCGCGGTATCGGGCGGCGGCGTGGCCGGCGTCTTCCTGGGCGGCGGCCTGACCCCGTAAGCTTCGGCCAACCCTCTTCGGGAGGGGGGGATGGGGCGGCGCTGTACGGCCGCCCCATTTCTTTTCCGGCCGCGTTACTGCGGGCGGTCCGGCTGCGCCGGCGTCGATATTCCCTCCAGCGTGCGGTCGACCTGGGCTGAATGCTTGGTGGCCAGGTCGCCCAGCGAGACGATGCCGATCAACTGGTGCGTGTCGCGATCGAGCACCGGGATGCGGCGGATCTGCACGTCGGCCATCTGCTGCATCACCTCGTCCACAGTCTGGTCCTCGGTGCACCAGCGCACCTGGTCCGTCATCACTTCCTCCACGCTTACCATCTCCGGCGATTCCCCCGCCGACGTCGCGCGCACCGTGATGTCGCGGTCGGTGATCATGCCGACCAGGCGCTGGCCTTCGCAGACCGGCAATGCGCCAACATTGAGTTCATCCATCAGCTGCGCCGCGCGCTTGATACTGTCGTGCGGACTGATCGTGCGCACGTCGCGCGTCATCACATCCGAAATCTTCTGCATTGCCTGCTCCTTGGTGACTAGATAAGCGCACAGACAGCCAAGAGACAGTAAAAGTGCCATGTCGAACCGTCCGGCACGATCGCCATCCAATGACCTGGAGGTGCAAACGATGGACGAGCAGGCATTGGTGGGCAGCATTGCCGCGCGGGCCGTACCGCTATCCGGGGCCCTTGATGTGGATGCCGTTCTGAAAGACATCGGCGATGCGCGCATCGTCCTGCTCGGCGAGGCGACGCACGGAACCCACGAGTTCTACCGCTGCCGCGCCGAAATCAGCAAACGCCTGATCGCCGAGCGCGAGTTCGACGCTATCGCCATTGAGGGCGACTGGCCGGACGCGCTGCAGATCGACCGGGAGGTGCGCCAGCATGCGGATCACGACGACTCGCTGCTCGCCGCAAGGCAGGCGCTGACCGCGTTCCACCGCTTTCCGCAGTGGATGTGGCGCAACCGCGAGATGCTGGAACTGTGCGCGTGGCTGCATCGGCACAATCGCGAACGGAAGAATCCGCAGCAACGCGCCGGCGTGTACGGGCTCGACCTCTACAGCCTGCGCCGCTCGATGGAGGCGGTCGTCGCCTACCTGAGCCGCGTCGACCCGGCTGCCGCTCGAGAGGCGCGGGCCCGCTACGGCTGCTTCGACCAGGTCGCCGACGATCCGCAGCGCTACGGCTACCGCGCCAGTTTCGGCATGAACGAGGATTGCGAGGATGAGGTCGTGCAGCAGCTGCTGGCGATGCGAGCGCGCGACCATTCCGACGTGCAGGGGGATGAAGAAGCATTCTTCGCCGAGCGCAACGCCGCGGTCGCGCAGAACGCGGAGGCGTACTACCGCGCGATGTTCCATGGCCGCAATCACTCCTGGAACCTGCGCGACACCCACATGGCCGAAACCTTGCAGGCGCTGGCCGAGCACATCGAGAAGCGCAAGGGGCGCCCGGCCGGCCTCATCGTGTGGGCGCACAACTCGCATGTGGGCGACGCCCGCGCCACCGAGATGGGCGAGGAAGGCCAGCTCACGCTGGGCCAGCTGGTGCGCGAGCGCTTTAGCGCAAAGTGCTATCTGCTCGGCTTTACCACGCATGCGGGGACGGTATGCGCGGCCTCCGACTGGGGCGGGCGCTTCGAGCACAAGGCGGTGCGCCAGTCGCGCAGGGACAGCTTCGAGAATCTGTTCCATCGCTGCGCGCCGGAAGATTTCTTCCTTTCGCTGCGCGGCTGGAAACAGGCGGGCCAGCCCTCATTGGGCCGGCGGCTGGAGCGCGCGATCGGCGTGATCTACCTGCCCGAACATGAGCGCGCGAGCCACTACTTCCACGCGGACATCACCGCGCAGTTCGACGGCGTGATTCACCTGGATACGACGCGCGCGGTCACGCCGCTCGACCCCGAGGGCATTCCCGCTCCGGGGCCGGCGGACACGTTTCCGACCGGCGAATGAGCGCGCTAGCGCTAGCGCTTGCGCGAACTCGAACCGTCCGCTGCCTCGCTGGCGGCCTTCCTGCCGGCGTGAGCGGTGGTATGCGTGACGTCCTCGGCCGCATGCATCATGCTTTCCGCAAACCCGGAGGCGGTCTGGGTCGTGCGGTCGAAGCCCGACTGCGCCGCCGACATGCCGCGCGTGGCCATTGCGCTAGCTTCGCGGAACGCCGATTCCCATAACGAGAACATGCTCATCATCGGGTTGTACATGGTGTCCGCTGCGGCGCCCGCCGCGGTGCTGGCCTGGGTCTGTGTGGTCTTTGCCGCCTTGCCGGCATGGCGCGTCGCCTCGGACTGGGTACTCGCTGCCTGCGTGCCCATCTGCTCGACAT
>DATLGF010000159.1:0-3530 GCA_035540575.1 Noviherbaspirillum sp. | reverse complement strand
CCCCGTCATAGGATTTCTTATATTCCGCCAGCGAGGAAAACAGCGTGGTGGATGCACGGACCAGAGGCGGATTCACGGCCTGGGCGGCAGTTGCGCTCGCGCGACCCAGCTGGGCAAGTTGCGTGTTGAATCTCATGGTTGCTATCGCAGGTGATGGAGAAGGGCGGGCGGGATGGAAACGTCATTCGCTTGAACGGCTATGCCTGCTCTGTCGCTCCCCTGGGCGGGGGCTCGCCCAAGGGAGCAACAATGAGAAGCATGGTCGCCCGGGTGAACGGTAGGTCCGGCAAATCCCCTTCCCGCAGTCAATCCAGCTTCGCTCCGGTCTTCGCGATGATTTCGGACCACTTCTTCGCTTCCGAGGCCATCAGCGAACGGAACGCATCGGCGCTGCCGCCGGCCACTTCCAGGCCGGCATTGCTGAGCCGTGTCCGCACATCAGGCAGTTGCAGCGCGGCGTTGATTTCGCGGTTGAGCCGTTCGATCACTTCCGGCGGCGTTCCGGCGGGAACGAGAATCCCGTTCCAGGCGATCGATTCGAAGCCGGGCAGGCCGGATTCGGCGACCGTCGGCAACTCGGGCAGCAGCGGGAAGCGCTTTGCGCTGGTCACCGCCAGCGCCTTCACCCGGCCGGCCTTCACCTGGGGGTTGATCACTGTCGGGATCGTAAACAGCAACTGGGTATCGCCGGAGGCCAGCGACAGCGCGGCCGGCGGCGCGCCGTTGTAGGGAATGTGAACGATGAAGGTGCCGGTCTCGCTCTTGAACAGTTCGGCCGTCAGGTGCGAGGACGAGCCGTTGCCGACAGACGCATAGTTCATCCGGCCCGGGTTCTTCTTCAGATGGTCGATCAGCTCGCGCACATTGTTGACCGGCACATTGGCGTTGACGGCGAGCACGTTCGGTTGGGAGCTGGTCAGGATCACCGGGGCGAGATCGCGCTGCGGATCGTAGTTCAGTTTGGTCAGGAACTGGGTGAAGGCGAGCGGGCCGTTGAAGGAAATGAGGATCGTGTGGCCGTCCGGCGTGGCGCGCGCGACCTGGCCGGTTGCGATCGTGCCCGAGGCGCCGGGGATGTTTTCCACGACAAAGGACTGGCCCAGCCGGTCCTTCAATTTCTCCGACAGCGTGCGCGCGATCACATCCAGTGACGAGCCGGCCGGGGCGGCAACGACGAATCGGATCGTCTTGGCGGGCCAGGCGTCGGCCATCGCAACACTGGTCCAAAGGCTCAATACCATGCCGGCCAGCAGGGCGCGCATTTTCATCGGGATAGCTCCAAGGGGGAAAAGTGGGCCATTATGTGTCACTTCCGGACCGTTTTCAGGTACCGGCCCCATTGATACATCTCAATTCTCTTTCTTCATGGAATGATCCAGACCGTGCAAATCGCCTGCGAATCTCCAAATCAGCCCGACGTGATTACCCTGATCGAACGGCTCGATGCCTACCAATCCGCCCTGTACCCGGCAGAAAGCAATCACTTCGTCGACATCGCCGCGCTCGCCCGACCCAACGTGCTGTTCGCCGTCGCCCGCGACGGCACCGGCAGCGCCGTCGGCTGCGGCGCAATCGTGCTGGAAGCGGATCATGGAGAAATCAAGCGCATGTTCGTCTGCGAATCCTGGCGCGGGCGCGGACTGTCACGGCGCCTGTTGTCGTTTCTCGAGCATGCGGCACGGGAACGCGGATGCACCTCGCTGCGGCTCGAGACCGGCATCCACCAGCCTGAGGCGCTGGGACTCTACGCGCGCGCCGGCTTCATGCGCCGCGGCCCGTTCGGAAGTTACCGCGAGGACCCACTTTCCGTGTTCATGGAGAAGAACCTGGAGGCAGACAGGCAATGAAGGAAAAAGTTTTATCCGCGTTATGCGGCTTGATGCTGGTGTCGTGCGTGCCGGCAACAATGCCGCGCCCCGATGCAGACCCCGTAAACGTGCCGCGCGAGGAACAGATCATGTGCACGCAGGATGCGAAGCAGTGCCCGGACGGGCGCTGGGTGGGACGCAGCGGCCCACGCTGCGAGTTTATCTGCCGGTGATCTGCGCGCCGCCCGCCGTCAGCGGTCAACACCAGCGTCTTCCCCGCCGCGCCGCGCGACCCCCGGCGCCATTCCAGTCACACGCTTGAACGCCCGGCAGAACGCCGCTTCCGATCGATAGCCGAGGCGCGCCGCCAGTTCGGCGACGCCCGCATCGCTCTCCTGCAGCCAGCCCTGCGCAAGCTGCATGCGCCAGTGCGCCAGATACTGCATCGAAGGCACGCCGACCAGTTCGGCAAAGCGCGCGGCAAACGCCGAGCGAGACATCGCGACCTCGCCCGCGAGTCCGGCCAGCGTCCACTCGCGGCCCGGCTCGCGGTGGATCAGCGCAAGCGCGCGCCCGATCTGCCTGTCCTGCAATGCGCCCAGCCACCCCGACTGCGCCCCCGGCGCCTTCGCGAGCCAGCTGCGGATCGCCTGGATGACGAGGATGTCCGCCAGTCGCGTGATCACCGCCTCGCCGCCGGGGCGCAGGCTGCCGGCCTCGGCGGCCATCAGGCGCAGCGTCGCCTGCATCCAGCCGGCATCCGCGAGGCTGCCGCCATCGATCGCAAGCACCGGAGGCAGCAGGGCCACCAGCCGGCGCGCCGCCGGATGATCGAAGCGGACCGCACCGCAGATCAGCTGCGTCCCGGCGCCGCCGCCCCCGTGGCGGAGGATCTCGAAGCGGTCACTCACTTCTTCGCGCGGCAGCGTGAAAAGGTCCTGCGCTTTCGCGTGCGGCTCCGATAGCAGGCGATGGCCGGCGCCGTGCGCGACCAGCACGAAATCGCCCGGCTGCAGCAGCAGCGCCGGCTCTTCCGTTGCCTGCAGCCAGCAGCGGCCGCTATTGACAACATGGAACATCAGGCAATCCGGCATGGACGGCAGCGCCAGTCCCCACGGCGCGCTGAATTCCGAACGGCAATAGAACACGCCGCTCATGCGCAGGAAATGCAGCGCCTCGCCGAGCGGATCGACGCTGTGCCAGGGAGTCTTGTCGTTCATGGGGGCAGTATCGGACGCCATGCATCAGCCGTCCAGCATCGCTGGACGAAAGGGCAAGAAGAGCGGGCTGGTGCGCATTGTTCGTCGCAGTTTGCCGCCCTACATTGACCCACCAACAAGCGATGGAGGTCGACATGAATCAGACAGCGAAGAAAGTCCTGGTGGTAGGTGCGAGCGGCGGCTCCGGCCGTGCCGCGGTGGAAGCCCTGCTCGCGCAGGGTTGCGAAGTCACCGCCTTCTCCCGCCACGCCGACTCGCTCGCGTCGATGCCGGGGCGGCTGCGCACACTGCGCGGCGACGCGCTCGATCCCGCGCAGGTCGACGCGGTGGTCGCCGGGCAGGACGCAGTCATCGTGACCCTCGGCATCAGCGAGCCGGCGCTGCGCGTGCGCCTGTTCGGCAGCGCGGGAACGGCAATCAACGTCCGCTCGGCCGGCACGCGCAACGTGATCGCCGCAATGCACAGGCACGGCGTGCGCCGCCTCGTCGTGCAGACCAGCTT
>DATLGF010000158.1:0-6141 GCA_035540575.1 Noviherbaspirillum sp. | reverse complement strand
GCCTACATCGGCGGCGAGCGCATCCAGGTGGCAGTGGCAGCGGCGGCCGCAGCGTCCGCCGCTGCCACTGCCACCTGGATGCGCTCGCCGCCGATGTAGGCGCTGAGCGTGCCGGCCTTGGATGCGGTACCGGAGATCGCGAACGAACCGGTCGCCGCCGCGCCGGCGCCATCAGCCAGCGGCAGGCACCACACTTCGCCGAAGCTGTCGTTGGCGCGGTACTTGGCGTGCATGGCGGCCAGCATCGACCCGACGCCGAACTGTTCCTTGGCGGCGTCCGTGCGGCTCACCAGCTGCGGCACGTTGGCAGCGGCGACGCCCGTAGCCAGCATCTGGCCGATGATCAGCGTGCGCAGGGTCTGCGAGAAGTAGCCGGCCTGCGAATTGTCGACCTCCGCATAGAACAGCGGGACGCGAACGTTCAGAGGGATATTGTTGAATTGCATTACTTCGCTCCTTTACGGACTTTTGCGGAGGGTTGAACTTCGATCACGTCGCCATCGAACAGGCGACGCAGCCAATACTGGGTGGGCTCGACGGTGCGGCCTTCGGCGGACAAATAGCCGCCCCGCTCCGGGTCGGGCACTTGCCGACCAGGCGCTGGTTTGATTCGCATGAGTTGCTCCTACTGGTGAGGAAGGTCGATGGAGAGCGTTGCGTCGATCTGGCCGTCCGGCATCGAGAGATCGACATCGATGTCGACACCCTCCCAGTCGGGCAGGTCGCTGTCGCGCACATCCAACCAGGTGTCTTCCTCGCCGATCTCGTAGTCGGCGGCGAACTCGAACTGGTAGTACATTCGCGCGCGGTCCATGCGCAGCAGATTGCCGCCGTCGAATTCGATGCCGCCGTACTCCTCACCGACCTCGAAGCCGAGCAGCGCCCGGAACAGCTTGGCCCGCATGTCGTGCACGGTCAGCGCCGCCGCCTGGCCGCGCTCGTCCGGCGTGTTGGAGAGCACGACAACGACGGCGAAGCCCTCGCGTACCCGCTGCCGATAGCCGTTCTGGCTAACGTTGTTCTCCGGGCTCTCGTCCATCGGAATCACGTAGGCCGCCGGCACCGGCAGGTTGGCGCTCTCCGGGATCCCGGAGAACTGCGCAGCACCGGCCACGCGGTTGGCGAACTCCGGCACTCGCGCGCGCAGATGTGCAATGACGATGTTCAGGTTCATCGTGGCTTGAGCGCGTCTTTCAGCGCCTCCATCAAAGCTGCCTTGCTGACGTCGCTGCGCTTGAACTGCGCGGACATCATGAAATCGTTACGTGGCGCCATACGCCAGCCCTTGCCGTTGTCGACCTGCCGCTGGTGGTCCTTGCGGCGCTTGGCGTCGCGCCGCACGCCGTAGACCAGGAACGCCGGATAGAACGCGTCTCCCATCTCGGCAGTCTTCTGCGGCGAGACAACAGCGCCCATGCCGGACGAGAAAACCTTGACCTTGATGCTGCGCGATAACGTGCCGCTGTCGCGGCCGGGATCCTGTCCGGGCTGCGAGACGGCACGCCGCGCCACCAGGCGCCGCGCTTCCTTGCGCACACCTCCACCGATTTGCCGCAGGGCGCGGCGCATCTTCTTCTTGTCGAAGTCGAGAGCCGTGTGGCCGGCGAGTTTGACGTTGACCTCAAGCATCAGATTGCTCCCAGCAATTCCGCCTCGATCTGGAGCCAGCGCCCCTGCCCTTTGAGGTCCATCGATCGCTTGACGCGGTAACGAGTGCCCGCCACCTCATCGTCGATCACGTGACTCGGGGTTACTGTCCGCTCGTTCACAGTCGGTGAGAGCCGCATGGTGATCAGGTGCGTCACATCGTCGCCGGTCTGCTTCGCGCCGTAGTAGACGGAGCCGCGTGTCGGCTCGACGCCGGCCCATACTTCCATGCCGGCGGAATATGTCGGCTCGATGTCTGCCATTCCGCTCGGGTTGTCCTGCCAGGCGCGGATCCGGAGCCGCTTGTTCAGACGCCCTGCCGCCATATCACCTCCAAACAGTGGCCCGGTCCAGCAAGCCGTCGATATGCGGCAGCGACTGGACGGACTGACCCACGACCACACCTTCACGGTTCTCGTACATCGTCCCCACGGTCAGCAGGATCCACTGCTTGATCGCTTGCGGGACCGCGGCGGCGTTCTCGTAGCCAGCCCGGAACCGGATCCTCACCGCATTCGGCTGTTCGCGTGTCATTGGCCATGACTTGCTGTAGGCGGGAATCAGGCGCCCGGGCTCGCCGAAGTCGTCCAGTAGATAGTCGCTCTCAGGAAGGATCTGCAGGTCGCCATTGGCGTCCACATACTTCACGCTTTCGACCTCGATGATTGGCGGCTTGTCGAGAGCGATTTTTTCCGGGAAGCGATCAAGCGCCAGCTCCCACGTCTGCGGCAGCAGGGAGCGGCCGGTCCGGTGCTCGGCGGTCTGCATGGCCGCCGTCACGAGCGACTGGATCAGCCCGTCATCGGCGGTCAATGCGGAATCGACACGAAGGTGAGTCTTGACCTCGTTCAGCGGAATCAGCTCGCCATCGGGCGGCGTCACAAGACGAAGGTTCATGGTGCTCACTCATGTCTGGAATCGGGGCCCCAGCTCACGCTGGAGAATATGCAGCGGCGCGGGGCCTTACCGTGGTTTTTCACTACGCCGGCACTCACGGCTTGACCGGCCCGCCCTATCAGGACGGCTATTTCTGGCTGCCGTCTCCGGCGCCGTCGTCGGCGGACTTCTTGTCGGCCTTGTACTCGACGGCCAGCTTGGCTGCGATGTACTTCTTGGCGGTTTCTTCGTCGAAGCCGGCGATCTCGCCGGTCTGATACGGGCTCACCGTTGCGGTGAACTTGATGACGACCTTTTTCATGACAACTCCAGGTGAAGAGGAATGGTGCAGACGTCTGCACATAGGGGGATGGCGCACAGCCATCCCCATCCGTCAGCAGCTGATTACGGCGTCCAGCGGACGGCGGTCAGCACCGCCACTGCAGCGTTGTGGCGCGGCTGGATGTCGTGCTCGGTGATCGCGCGCACCAGCGTCAGGTCCTGCGAGAACGCGGAGACCATGTTCGCGCCGTCCTTGAACGACGCCTCGCTGGAGACATCGATGATCAGCCCGGTGGCTTCGCCGATGATGACTTCGTTGAAGTCGACCAGGTAGATCTCCGACTCGTTGCTGCCTGCACCGAGGTTTTCCGGGATCTGGGTGGTCAGCTTGTACGGCTTCCCGCGCAGCATGCCGGCGTCGATTTCGGGAAAGGCCTTGTTGCCATTCCCGTCCAGCAGGTTCTGCAGGAACACCATCGTGCGAGGGGTGAACACCCAGCCCGGCGCGATCATCCGCACGTTGTTGCTCAGCAGCGCGAGCTCCAGCTTGCCCAGATCGTTCTTGACGTTCTGCAGGTTGATCGTGGCGTTGGCCGCGATCACGTTGCCGGCCGGCGCCCAGTGGCGCAAGCCTTTCGGCAGGTTGCCGGTGCCGTCGTCGCGCAGGAAGCCGATGTCTTCGCGCAGGCCGATCGACTGCAGCATGTCGTCGCGCACGATTGTGTTGGCCTGCGGGCTCGAAAAGCGGATCAGGTCGTTCGAAACCGGCACGAGTGCGGTCAGCTTTTTGCGAGTCAGGGTCATCTGACCGAAGGCAGGCTGAGACGGGGTGATGTCGTCGTTCTCACCCTGGTAGGTGGCGGTCGAGCTGCCGGTCAGCTTCGGCATGGTGAGCGTGCCGTTCGGCATCGGTACCACGCGCGCGCCAGAGGCACGGACGACCGAGCGCGGACGCAGCATCTCGATGAACTCCGGCACGTAGCCCGGCGGTACGATGAAGCCACCCGCAGAGTTGGTGCCGGTATTGAGTGCGGCTGCCAGCTCGGGATAGCCGTGCGTGTCAGCGAAGTTCGCCGCGGCGCGCGGATCGCCCTTCGAGGCGCACAGCGAGCGCACGATCATGCCGATGTCGTCGCCCTGCTGCTTTGCGGCTTTCGGCACGGCCGGAACGGTCAGGCCGGTCAGCGGGGTGGCGGTCACAGCGGCCATGCGCTCTGCCGACTGGATGCGGCCGATTTTGGCGCTCAGGTCGTCGAACTCGGCCTGCAGGGCGCCGAATTCGGCCAGCTGCTCTGCCGTCAGTTCAGTGCCTGCGGACTCGAGCGCGGCCAGTTCCGCGACACGTGCTTGCACCCCCGCGCGGCGCTGCAGAAGACTGTTGATGTCTTTCATTGCTTTCCTTTCAAAATGAAAAAGCCGCCCAGCGGGCGGCAACTTACCCCTCGCGGGGATCCTGATGATGCTTGGTTTAAGCGGAGCGAATACGCATCGCCTGGGCGGCGCGCTGGACGCGCCCGTTCGAGTTGCGCGCGGCCGAGCCGCCTGCATTCTTCGCAACGATCTCGCGGATCGCATCGTTCGCGGTCATCACCCTGTCCGCGAACCGAACCCGTACTGCATCCGCACCACGGTAGGTGCCCGCCTCGGTCGCTTTCACAGCCTCGACAGACATGCCGCGGTTGCGGGCAACGGTTTCCACGAACAACTCATACGCCAGGTCGACCTCTGCCTGCAGCCGGGCATGCGCCTCATCGGTCAACGGCACGCCAGGGAGCCCATCGGCCTTTCTCGCACCGGCGTAGATCGGGATCACCTTCACGCCCTCACGCTCCATTGCCGCGCTCTTATCGA
Source organism: Noviherbaspirillum sp. (assembly GCA_035540575.1). Taxonomy (GTDB): domain Bacteria; phylum Pseudomonadota; class Gammaproteobacteria; order Burkholderiales; family Burkholderiaceae_D; genus Noviherbaspirillum. The sequence continues at coordinate 1,485 of DATLGF010000158.1, read as the reverse complement.
CATGCGCGGCAACGATTCCGACCGAACCAACCCCGCCCATCCGCGGAACGATGATTTCGTCCGCTGCCGACGCGATGGCATACCCCGCGCTGTAGCCCGACTCGTCCACGATGGCGGAAATCGGCTTCGTTCCGCGCGCAGCGAAAATTTCATCAGCGAGATCGAAGAGGCCATTCACGTGGCCACCCGGAGAGTTCACGTCGAGGACGATGTGGCGCACCGAGCTGTCGTTCAGCATCGCTCGGAAGTCCATGGACATCTGCTTGTAGCTGTGCAGACCGGACATTGCATCCAGGCCGCGAGTGCGGTGCGTAAGCGATCCGTGCACCGGCAGAACCGCCACCCCATGGCCAAGATCGTAGGCCGTGGTCTCTCCTTGCTTCGCCGCGTTCAAGCCAGCAGGCAGACTGGAGGCATCGAACGCGCCAATATCCTCAATGTTCAGATGTCCCTTCAGGACATTCAGGATCACTTCCAGCTTCGCGCCGTGGATCGCCAGAGGGGTGTTGAACACCAGCTCGGCAAGGTAAGCCTTTTTCATTCCTGCTCCTCTTCGCGCGGCTCGCCGACGCGTTGCATGTTGAGCGGTTCCAGATAAGTGTCGCCGCCTTCGTACGGATCCAGATCCTCCAGACCACGGATCTCGTTCGCGTTGTAGACGCCCATGTCACGCCCCATCTTGTAGGACTCGAAGCGCGCCTTCATGTCGCCGCGCAGCAGCGCCGCTGCGTTGAACTTCACGTAGTAGCCTTCCTCCCGCTCGTCGGCCGACAGGAGCGACAGGTTCGCGCGCTGCTCCCAGCGAACCAGCCAGGGCAGCAGCGTGTACTTCACGAACTGCAGATCCTGGTGCTCGATGTTGCTGAAGGTGGCGCGCTCCAAATCGGCCAGCATGTGCGGCGGAATCCGGAACATCCTGGCGATCTCTGTCACCTGGAACTTGCGCGACTCCATAAACTGCATGTCCGCCATGTTGATGCGCAGATCGTGCAGCTTCATGTTGCCGCCGATGACGGCGATGTCGTTCTTGTTCCCCTGGTGGATCTCGCGCCAGGACTCCCGGATGTCGGCACGCTGTTTCTTGTCCGGGGTGCCCGGCACCTCCAGCGCCGCTGGCGGCACGATCCCGCGTCCCACCGCCTCGGCACCGGCCTTCTCGCCGGCGATCGCCAGGCCGATCGTTTCGCGCGCGAGCGCGATCGGGTTCAGACCGATCAGTCCGTCGAGTGAGAAGCCGCGTGGGTGGAACATGCGACGTGCCGGAATGCCGTTTTCGACGCCGGACACGTCGTAGACGATAGCGCCGTCGCTGGGATTGCGTCGCACCGTCACCTTGTCCGGATCCTGCGGCAGGAGCGACTGGATGCGACCGCGACCATCCCTCTCGATGAACGAATAGGCGTTACCGCGCAGGCCCATGTGCGCCTGCTGCATTTCCTTGTACTCGAACGCCGTCATCTGGTCGTTCGGCGCACTGTGCAGCAG
>DATLGF010000157.1:0-3154 GCA_035540575.1 Noviherbaspirillum sp. | reverse complement strand
GCATCAGCAGGACCAGGATGATGGCCGACAGGCGCGGGCTGGTCACGAACAGCATGACCAGTCCGCCGACGAACAAAAGCGCATTGCGCAGCGCCAGCGAGATACTGGTGCCGACCAGCGCCTGGATCAGCGTGGTGTCGGTGGTCAGGCGCGAGAGCACCTCGCCGGTGCGCGTGATCTCGAAGAACTGCGGACTCTGCGTGATCACATGCCGGTAGATCGCCGCGCGCAGGTCGGCGGTCACGCGCTCTCCCAGCCAGGAAACCATGTAGAAGCGCGCGGCGGTGGCAACCGCCAGCACGCAGGCCACACCGAACAGCGCGAGAAAATACAGGTCGATGTGCTCCCGGCTGCCCAGCTGCTCGGCGGCGGCATGGCCGACGATGGCCGGACCGAAGCCGACATCGATCATCTGGCGGAACGCATAGGGCACCGCCAGCGTCGCGCCGGCCGCGACGAGCAGGGCCATGCCGGCGAGCATGAACTGCATGCGGTAAGGCGCGAGAAACGGCAGCAACCGCTTCAGCGTCGCGAGGCTGCCGGCCGCGCGCTCGGAGCTGGTCGGGGTCATAGCTGGATCGGGCTCACGTAGCCCGTCATTTCAAGGTATCCGCGCCCCACAGGCCGGCCGTCCTGCGAGACCGTCACCGCGCCTTCCCAGTAGACCGCGCCGGTGGTCGCGCGCGAATCGAGTTCCTGGTCGTCCATCAGGGAATCGATCTGCCAGGTATGCGGGCCGGCAGTAACCGTGTAGGCGACCGGATAGCTTGCGTCGGTGCGCGGTGAGCGCCATAGTCGGCGCGGGCTGAACGATACCTGTTCCGGTCCGAACTGCTGGACGCTGCCGTCCGGCGCCCGCAGCGCGGCATAGGCCCAAAGGTCGCCGCCGTCGCGGGTCCGGATGCGGAAGGCGACCAGCGCACCGCCGCCGTCGAGATTGATGCCGATCCAGTCCCAGCCCTCGGCGCTCGGGTCGAGCACGGTGGTCGACCATTCATGGTCGAGCCAGGCTTCGCCTGTCACCGCAAGGCGTTCGCCAGCGCGCGTCACGGTGCCGTCCACCCGCAGCTGCGGCTGGCTGTAGTAGTAGCTCGCCTGCTGCGGCTGCGGACCCTTGCGCGAGTAGCCGCGTTCGCCCTGCAGCATCGGCGGTTGCGTTGGAAGCAGGCTTAGTTCCAGCGTGAAATCGCGCGCCGGAATGCTGGCGCGGTAGCGGCCGTCGGCCTCGCGCACAAAGCGCCAGTCGCCGAGCTTCACATCGGTATCGCCTTCACGCGCAAACGCCATGCCAAAGCCGGCGCGGGCGCTTTTTTCATCGTGAATCAGGCGGCCGTGCTGCGGATCCGCAAGCGCGGCGTGGGCAATGATGATCTGGTGCGGCGCGAAGCGGCTGGGATTGGCTCGGTCATGCTCGGTGGCGGAGCGGAAGAAGGTGACCTGGAAACCGAGCGGCTTGCCGTCAGGCAGCGTCAGCCATCCGGTCGCGTACCACCATTCGGTGCGGAAATCCGGGTGGGCTCCGAAATCGCGCGGAAAACTTAGGGGCTTGCCCGGCGTGACCGCGGCAAAGCCGGCGGCCGCGGCCGGCGCGACCATGGCCGTCAGCAGTGCGGCAATGCACAGTTGCATCCACGGTACGACGCGCAGTCCGTTGAGTAGAGGCATGTTCATTCGCTCCATAAGAAGGAGCGATTATCCGTGCTATTGCGCTCGCAAGCTCAGCGCGGCGGCGGCGCGGTCTCGATGCGGTTGCGTCCGGCGCGCTTGGCCGCGTACAGCGCCTGGTCGGCCGCGGCCAGCAGCTCGGCGGCAGACATATAGACGGTGCTGCCCTGCGTATGGCAGGCCAGTCCCGCAGAGACGGTCAGGCGGAAGGTCTGGTCGACGCCGATCGGGTGCTCGAAGCGCTCGACCGTCTCCCTGATGCGCTGAAGCACCAGGGTGGCCGACTCCACCGGCGTGCCCGGAAACAGCAGCAGGAATTCTTCCCCGCCGTAGCGCGCGAAGATATCGCCGGTGCGGATCTGGGCCGAGATCAGCCGCGCCAGCGCGACCAGCGCGCTGTCGCCGACCGCGTGGCCGTACTGATCGTTGATGCGCTTGAAATGGTCGATGTCGAGGAAGGCGAGCGACAGCGGCCAGCCATGGCGACTGGCGACGCCGAATTCCTGCGCGAGCGCGTCCTCGAAATAGGAACGGTTGTGGGCGCCGGTGAGCGCGTCGCGCCGCGCTTTTTCCTCTAGTTCGCGGTGCTGGCCGAGATTGGCGACGAGCATCAGCTCGCGCGCCTCGGCTGCCAGTGCGGCCGCCTGTGCATGGTCGATGAGATCGAGTTCGAACAGTTCTTCCAGGCTTTCGGCCGACGCGCTCATCTCCTCGATCAGCTGGCCGAACGCATCGGCTTCGATGCCCAGCCAGTGGCGCGCGCTGTTGCCCGCCTTGAGCACGCTGACCGCGATGCCGCTGTTGAGGAAGATGTCCGCTATATAGCCGGACACGGCTACGCAGGCGGCAATGGTCGGACTGTCGCGCTCGGCTGGCGGCGTCACATGACTGGTCAGGCAGGCCAGCGCCAGCTGGTCCGGCAGGTTCCAGCGCTTGAGCAGCCAGTACCCGACTTCGTCATGCCCGGCTCCGAAGGTTTCGCGCTCGGCTTCGACCAGCGCGTCCTGGTCGACCGCTGCATCGGCGATATTCCGGTAAGGCTCGCCGAGGACCGCGTCCATCGCCAGGATGCCGATGTCCTGCAGCAGGCCGGCGGGAAGCGCGTCGTCGGGATTGAGCTTGCAATGCTGTGCGAGCAGGCGGCAGGCGTGGGCGGCGAGCACCGAGCGGCGCCAGAAGCGCGCGGCTTCGGCTGAAGCGCCGCGCAGTCCGGGCACCAGCGAGAACGACAGGGCGACCGAGATCGCCGCCCTGGTGCCGAGCAGGCTCACCGCCTGGCGCACGTTGGCCACGCCGCGCCGTGCGTTGTAGAGCGGGGAATTGGCCACCTTGAGCATTTTTGCCGCCAGCGCGGGATCGAGCGCCACGCAGTCGGCGATCTGCATCAGGTTGGCGGAGGGGTCGTTCGCCAGTTCGATCACGCGCAGCGCCGTCGAGGGCGGAGTCGGCAAGGCCGGAGCGAAGCGCAGGCGCTGCACGAGTTCGGGGG
>DATLGF010000156.1:0-5937 GCA_035540575.1 Noviherbaspirillum sp. | reverse complement strand
GCCTTGGAATTGCTCGCCGCCGGCAGTTGCGGGGTCCGGGACTTGCACCGGGAAAAATTGCCGTACCGACAAGCAACCGCCAGGGGCGGGCCGCGCGGGAGGGCTATTCTATACCCGAAGGCGGCGAGTTATCCACAGGTTGAAACAGTTTTGTCGTATAAAAAAGTGCTTGCAAAACCGGGGGGTTTGGACGTAGTAGGCAAGGGGGATGACGGGGGCAACCGTGGGACGCCGCGGGACGAACGGATGAGGTCCCTCGCCTGCGGCTCGGGATGAGAAATGGCAGCGCGGACGGACTACCACGAGCTGTCGTCCTGAGCGCAAGCGAAGGACCTCATCCCTGCAGCAACGGGCGGAGCCCGCGGAGGCGCGCGGGATCCTTCGCGGGCGGCTCAGGATGACAACGTTTGGGGATCGAGCGACGGGTGAACGCATTGCAAGGGTCGCCAGAACCCACCTCCAGAGCAGATCGACAACGCCATCGCCGCGCCTAAGTGCTTGACACAGAAGCAGAAAACAGTGTCTAATCGCGGGTTCACTGCCTGTTTCGTTTTGCGTGCCTCACCAAAACAAGAATGGGCCGACGTGACGAACCCACCCATTTCTGCTGAACAGTTAGCGAGAACAACATGAAACGTACCTACCAACCCTCCGTCGTCCGCCGCAAGCGCACCCACGGTTTCCGCGTCCGCATGTCGACCCGCTCGGGCCGTGCCGTACTCAACGCTCGCCGCGCCAAGGGCCGCAAGCGCCTGGCTGTCTGAGTCCGCAGCAACAGCGTGAAACCGGCGGATTCGCAGGCCGCAGCTCCCCCGGCAGTTCCTCCTGCAGCCCCTGCGACTCCAGCGAATCTCCACGCCTATCCGCGCGCCGCGCGGATCGTAAGAACGGATGAGTTTTCATCCGTTTTTCATTTGCGCCCGGTGCGCCGCAGCGCGCACTTCATGCTGTACGTCCGCCCGACCGCGCTGCCGCGGGCGCGCCTGGGCATCGTTGCCGCAAAACGATTTGCGCCGCGCGCGGTCACACGCAATACGATCAAGCGCATCACGCGCGAAATCTTCCGTCAGTCCTCGCTGCCCGGCGGCGACTGCATCGTACGCCTGACCCGTCCGGTCAACAGCAAGGCCGATCCCGCCACCTCGACACGCCTGAAGACGACCCTGCGGTCCGAATTGCACGATCTCCTGCATGGCTATTTCAAGGCTGCCAAGCAGCCTGAGAAGCCATCTGAGAAGCAGTCCGAGAAGCGGCCCGACCAGCCGCCGGAAAATCCTCCCGGCAATCGCTCATGAATGCCCGATGAAAACGCTTTTGCTGCTACTATTGCGCGCGTACCAGCTGGCAATCAGCCCGTTCCTGGGCCGGAACTGTCGTTTTTACCCGTCCTGCTCCGCCTACGCCATCGAGGCAATCCGCGTGCACGGCTCGGCGAAGGGCAGTTATCTGGCGGCCAGGCGCCTGTGCAAGTGTCATCCCTGGCATCCCGGCGGAGTCGATCCTGTTCCGGGCACGGCGGACGAGAACCCCGATTCTCGCCGCGCACGCCGCAAAACTCCCGATCACGCTTAATCGATCTCGATAACTATTAGATATGGATATTCAACGTACCATCCTGTGGGTCGTGTTCTCGTTGTCGCTGCTGCTCCTGTGGGACAACTGGATGCGCTACAGCGGGCACCAGTCGATGTTCTTCCCGAGCCCGGCGCCGACCCAGCAGGCCGAGCCGGGCGCGGCTCCTGCCAACGGCGCCGCACCGCGCGCCGACGTACCGCAGGCGACCATGCCGGCAACGGCGGCGCCGGCCGCCGTGCCCGGCACCACCGCGCCGGCTGCAAGCGAGACCATCACGATCACGACCGACCGGTACCGCGCCGAGATCGACACGGTGGGCGGCGAGATCAAGCGGCTCGAACTGCTCGGTCATCGCGACACGGTCGATCCGAACCGCAACGTGGTGCTGCTCGACAATACCGCCGCGCGCACCTATGTCGCGCAAACCGGCCTGATCGGCGGCCCGTTCCCGAACCACCGCTCCACCTTCACCGCCCGGCCGGGCCCGCGCGAGCTGCAGAACAACGAGCTGCAGCTGGTGATGGAATCGACGCAGGATGGCGTGACGGTGGTGAAGACCTATACCTTCCATCGCGACTCCTACGTGATCGATGTGCGCCATGACGTGGTGAACAACAGCGGCGCGCCGATCGCCCCGTCGGTCTACCTGCAGATCATGCGGGACGGCAACAAGCCGGCCGGCGAGTCCGCGCTGTACATGACCTTCACCGGCCCTGCCATCTACACCGAGGCCGAGAAATTCCAGAAGATCGACTTCGACGACGTGGCCAAGGGACGCGCCAAGCATGTGACCCGGGCCGACGACGGCTGGGTGGCGATGGTGCAGCACTATTTCGTCACCGCCTTCGTGCCGCCCGAAGGCGTCACGCGCGAGAACTTCACGCGCCGCATCGACAATAACCTGTATGCGGTCGGATCGATCATTCCGATGGGTACGGTGGAACCGGGCGCAACCGCCTCGATGGACTCGCGCCTGTATTCGGGCCCGCAGGAATCCGCGCGCCTGGTCGAGGTGGCCGAGGGGCTGGACCTGGTGAAGGACTACGGCTGGCTCACCATCCTCGCGCGGCCGATCTTCTGGCTGATGGACCAGATCCACAAGGTTCTGGGCAACTGGGGCTGGACCATCATCGCGCTGACGGTGCTGATCAAGCTGGCCTTCTTCCCGCTGTCGGCCGCGTCGTATCGCAGCATGGCGAAGATGAAGACCGTCACGCCGAAGCTGCAGTCTATCCGCGAGCGTTACAAGGACGAGCCGCAGAAAATGAACCAGGCGATGATGGAGCTGTACAAGACCGAGAAGATCAACCCGCTCGGCGGCTGCCTGCCGATCCTGGTGCAGATCCCGGTGTTCATCGCGCTGTACTGGGTGCTGCTGGCATCGGTGGAAATGCGCAATGCGCCGTGGTTCTGGATCAATGACCTGTCCTCGCCGGACACGCTGTTCACCATTCCCGGCGTCAACATGCCGATCGGCGCGCTGCCGATCATCATGGCGATCACGATGTTCATCCAGGTCAAGCTGAACCCCACGCCGCCGGACCCGATCCAGGCCAAGGTGATGATGGCCATGCCGATCGTGTTCTCGGTGATGTTCTTCTTCTTCCCGGCCGGCCTCGTGCTGTACTGGGTCGTGAACAACATCCTGTCGATCGCGCAGCAGTGGGTGATCACGAGGAAGATCGAGGCCGGCAAGCCGGCGTGACCCCGCCCCGCCCGAAGAAGCCCGCGCCCTGCGCGGGTTTTTTTTCGCCCGTGCAATGCGACCGGCGCGTTCAGCGACCTGCGGAACTCTTTGCCACTTCGCCATGCCAAAAGATTCCTATCCGGGTCCGCCCCCGTTCTCAGCAAGGTTTGTGGCCGCCCCTCAGGCAGCCCGGCAGTATTGAAGGGAAACGCTGCGGACCCGATAAATGACAAGCGGAGCCCTTCCCCCACCTTGCTCCTTCGGGCGACGCCTCCCACGACATCGACCTCTTGCGCCAGCCCGGCGGTTGACGCAACGGGTCGATGATGCAATACGGCCAAGACAGCAGCCCGCGAAGGAAGGAATGGCGATTTCGATGACGCCCCCGGCAGATGCCTCCGAGCGCCACCCTCGGCTGCGGCACGCGCTCGCGAGCTTCGCGCGACCGTTGCGCTCGCCCGCGTTCGGCTGGCTGGTCGGCGCGCTGCTCATCCTCGGCGTCGGCTGGCTCGTGCTCTTACAGCACCTGGCCGCGGACAGGCGCACGGCGGAAGACGCGGCACTGCGCTCGGCGTCGATCCTGGCAGAAGCGTATGCGAGTCATCTCCAGCAATCGCTGGAGGCCGTGGACCAGGTGGCGCTATACCTGAAGTTCGCGTGGGAATACTCGGGCGGCACCTTCCGCCTCGAAAACATAGAAGCCGCCAACGTCCTGCCGCCGGGCTCGGACTTCGTCGCCGCGATCGTGGACCGCAACGGGCGCATCATCTCCAGCACCGTTCCGCTCGCCGGAAAGCCACTCGACGCCCGCCACGAACCGTTTTTCCGTGCGCATCTCGGCGTGCCGGTCGACTTCTTCTACATCGGTCCGATGCGCCCTGGGACGCTGAACGGCAAGACGGTCGTACAGTTTTCCCGCCAGTTGATCGACAAGAACGGAGTGTTCGCGGGGGTCGTCCTCATATCCACGCCGCCTGAATACTTCATCGCGAACTACGACGAGGTCACGCTGGGCCAGCACGGGCTGCTGGCGATACTCGGCGGGGCCGGCACAGTGCGCATGATACGGGTCGGCGACAGGATCTCGGGACCGGCCGGCGGCACCCTTCTTGCGGCGCCGCCGCTGGAAGGGTCGAAGGGACGCAGCTTCCTGGAAGGAAGCCGCTGGTTCCTCGACGGCCGCAGCCGCTATGCCGCGTGGAACGATACACGCGCCTACGACATGGTCGCGCTGGCGGCGATAGACCAGGAAACCGCGCTGCTGCCGCACATGCAGCGCCGCGCCTCGCTGATCACCGGCGCAATCGCCGCGTCCTCGGCACTGCTGCTCGCCGCTCTGGTCGCTACCCTTTTTTCCGCCCAGCTGGCGAACCGCCAGCAGCAGCTGGAGGCGCTGCGGCGCTCCTACCGGGCCGCCACCGAGGGAGGCGGAGACGGGTATTACATCGCCAGGCCGCTTTTCGATGCGACGGGGAAGGTTTCGGACTTCGAAACGGTGGACTGCAATGCGCGCGGCGCCCAGTTCTTCGAAATGCGGCGCGAGGAGCTGCTCGGCAAGCGCGCCTCCGGCCTGACCGACGCCGGCGAGCGCCGGCGCGTGCTGGCCAACCTGACGACTGCCTACGAAAGCGGAATCTTCGAAGGCGAACAGCCATGGCGCATCGGCACGCATGTACGCTGGGTGCACTTGCGCGCAATCCGCTCCAACGACACGGTCGCGATCACCGCGCGCGACATCACCGCCACGAAGGAATACCTGGGCGAGCTCGAACGCCGCGGCAACGAGGACGCGCTGACCGGCCTGCCGAATCGTCACTGGGTCAAGGACTATCTGCCGGCCGCAATGGAACGCACCGACCGCGAGCGGCGCCGCCTGGCGGTGCTGTTCATCGACCTCGACGGCTTCAAGGCGGTCAACGACACGATGGGCCATGACGCCGGCGACGAGGTGCTGCGCAACGCCGGACTGCGCCTGCGCGATGCGGTGCGCCCGCACGACAAGGTGGTACGCATCGGCGGCGACGAGTTCATCGTGGTGCTGGAGGACGTCGGCGCGGCAAGCGATGCCGCCCATGTGGCCGAGCGCATCGTGCACGCGTTCCAGGAACCATTCCGGCTGAGCAAGGGCACGCATTCGATCGGCACCTCGATCGGGATCGCGGTCTATCCGGAAGACGGGCCGGATGCGGACACCCTGCTCAAGCATGCGGATATCGCGATGTACTCCGCCAAGACTTCCGGCAAGCAGCGCTACCATTTCTTCGACGAAGAGTTCTCGATCGCGCTGCGCATCCGGCACGAAAACGAGGCCGAGCTGCGCGCCGCGCTGGAGCGCAATGAACTGGTCGTGCATTACCAGCCGCGCATCGACCTGCATACCGGCCGCAGCTCCAGCCTGGAAGCGCTGGTGCGCTGGCAGCACCCGCAGCGCGGGCTGATCCATCCGGCCGATTTCATCCCGATCGCCGAGGACAGCGGCCTGATCGTGCCGCTCGGGCAACAGGTGATCGACAAGGTGTGCGCGCAGCTCGCGCTGTGGGGCAGGCAGGGCAAGGAGCTGGTGCCGGTGTCGATCAATGTGTCGGCGCGCCAGTTTCAGGAAATCGATGTAGCGGCGGCGCTTGCCGAGGCGTTGCAGCGGTACGGCGTCGCACCGTCGCTGATCGAACTGGAGC
>DATLGF010000155.1:0-11363 GCA_035540575.1 Noviherbaspirillum sp. | reverse complement strand
AGCGCTCGCTGTGGCTGTGGACGTGCGCAGCGCCGATTCCCTCGCCGACCTGCCCGGCGACATCCGCACGCTGAAGGAACAGGGCCATGACGTCAAGGTGCTGTTCCTGACGGCGAAGACCGAATCCCTGATCACCCGCTTTTCCGAGACCCGCCGCAGCCACCCGCTTTCGCACAGGTTGCGCAGCGCCCAGCCTAACGGGGGACAGCCGACGCTGACCGAATGCATCCTGCAGGAACGCGAGATGCTGTCGTCGATCGAGGGCCTCGGCCATGTCATCGACACATCCGGACTGTCGGCCAACAAGCTGCGCAGCTGGATCAAGGACCTGGTCGGCAACGAACGCTCCCCGCTCACGCTGCTGTTCGAGTCCTTCGCGTTCAAGTTCGGCGTGCCGCTCGACGCGGACCTGGTGTTCGACGTGCGCGTGCTGCCGAATCCCTATTACGACACCAACCTGCGCCCGTTCACCGGTCGCGATACCCCGGTGGTGGCCTTCCTCGATGCGCAGGAACAGGTCGGCGAGCTGCTGGCCGACATACGCGGCTTCGTCGAAAAATGGCTGCCCGCCTTCCGGCAGGACAACCGCAGCTACCTGACGGTCGCAATCGGGTGTACCGGCGGCCAGCACCGTTCCGTCTACATGGTGGAAAAACTCGCGCGCCACTTCAGCGGCGGCGCCGAACGGGTGCTGCTGCGACACCGGGAACTGAACTGAACCTATGCCCAACGACCTCGGCTGGCTCCCGCTTTTCCCTCTCAAGACAGTTCTCTTCCCGGACGGCATTCTCCCCCTGCGCATCTTCGAGACGCGCTACATCGACATGGTGCGCGATTGCATGAAGACCGGCGCACCGTTCGGCGTGGCGTTGATCCGGAACGGACAGGAAGTCGGCGCCGCGGCCGAACCGGAGCCGGTCGGATGCCTTGCCCGGATCACCGACTGGGACATGCAGGAACTCGGCGTGATGCACCTGCGGGTGCAGGGCGGCGAGCGCTTTCGCGTCCTGGAAACCCGGGTGCGCGCGGACCAGCGGCTTGAAGCGCGCGTCGAAGCCATCGAGCCGGATCCGGAAATCCCCGTCAGCGACATCCATGTCCGCTGCGCCAAGACGCTCAAGATCGTCATCGACGACATCGAGAGCCGCGCCCGCGCCGCACAGGACGGAGAGTTCGTCAGCCCGTTCGCGTACCCGATCCGTCTCGACAGTGCCGCCTGGGTCGCCAACCGCTGGTGCGAGATCCTCCCTATCCCGCTCAAGGCACGCCAGAAGCTGCTCGAGCTCGAGGATCCGGGCGCCCGGCTCTCGCTGGTTTACCAGTACCTGCAGCAGCACAAGATCATCTGATTGCCAGTCCGGCAATAGAAGACCGCGCGCACAGCGGGTTCTCCGGTCCGAATCACGCCTATATTGATCCGATTTGTCACCGCGCAAACGGCGACCGACGCGTTCATAGGATAAATGCTCGAACGCATCTTCCCGCGTACCAGACAGCGTCGACGATGCGCATCAGCCTGAGCATCGCCCCTTTACCCACGCCACGGACCTGACTTGAGCGCCAATCGTATGTTCCTGGATGACGCACGCGAAGCAACGCGGCCGGAGTCGCTGGACCGCCGCAAGCCTCAGTCCGGCTCGACCCTGCCGCAGGCAGCGCCGGTCGCGCTGACGGGAGCGCTGTATGTGGCCAGCCTGTTTGTGTTCTTCCGCCATGGCTTCATCGACCGCGTCACGCTCGCCAGCGCCGCCGGTGCGGCCGCCCTGATCATTGGAATGTTCCAGCTCGTCTTCCACAAGGGATGGAACCGCCGGCTGGACGACCCCGCCCTGATGTTGCCCCAGTTGTTCGCCTCGCTCGTGTTGATGCTGGGCGTGGCATGGATGGAACGCGCAACCCAGGTGGCACTCGTGCCGTTTGCGCTGATCGCATTTTCATTCGGACTCTTTCGCCTCTCGGCGGCGTCGCTGACCCTGCTCGCGACCGCTTTCCTGCTCGCCTATCTGGGCATGATCGTGGTGCGCGCCCGCGCCGAGGGTTTCGATTTCGGCTTTCATTCCGACCTCGTGCAATGGTGCGTGCTGGCGCTTACCCTGCCCGGCATGATTCTCGTCGCGCGCCAGATCCACAACCTGCGCCAGACCCTGCGCAGCACACGCAGCGAGCTGCAGCATTTCGAGGAAAAGGCGGCGCGCGACGAGTTGACCGGCCTGTTCAACCGCCGCCAGCTGCAGACCGAGCTGAACCAGGCGAAGCTGCGGGCCGATCGCCACGGCCAGACTTTCTCGCTGTGCCTGATCGACGTCGATCACTTCAAGGATATCAACGACAGCCACGGCCATCTTGCGGGCGACATCATCCTGCGCGAGTTTTCCCGGATGGCACGCGAGAGCGTGCGCGAGGCCGACGTGCTGGGACGCTATGGCGGCGATGAATTCATGCAGATCCTGCATGACACCGACGTCAAGGGAGCCGTGATGCACGCCGAACGCCTGCGCGTGTACGCCCACTTCCTCGACTTCGGCAAGGTACTGGAACAAGGAAAGATTTCGCTGTCCATCGGCGTGGCCCAGTACCGGCGCGGCGAACGCATCGACGATCTGATCTCGCGCGCCGACTCGGCGCTCTACCAGGCCAAGCAGCTGGGGCGCAATCGCGTGGAGTGGGTGGACTAGACCAGCTGCGCCTGGAACCCGGTACGCGAATACAGCGATAGCAGCAGTTTTTTCACAGGCGCCGGCAGCGCGGCATCGGCCACCCCCTTGTGCGCAGACCAGACGTACCGCACTTCTCCGGCAAAGGTGACCGGCTGCGTCAGCCGCACGCGAAATGGCAGGACATCCAGGCGAAAGTGGGTGAACACATGCGTGAACGGCTGCAGCCGTTCGACCGCTTCCACATGGCCGAAGCGCGCGGCCGCCTGCGTCACCCTCCCCTCCTCGGCCGTCTCTGCCGGTATTTCCGGCAACGACAGCAAGCCACCCCAGATGCCGCTGTCCGGACGCTGTTCCAGCAGCACGTGCTCGCCCGCTTCGATCACCAGCATCGCGACGCTGCGCCGCGGCACCTCCTTCGCGGGGCGGGCGGTGGGCAACAGATGGGTACGGTTGCTCGCATAGGCGTCGCAGCGCGAAGAAAGCGGACAACGCGCGCAGGAAGGCTTTCCACGGGTGCAGACTGTCGCGCCGAGGTCCATCAGGCCCTGCGTGTAGGCTTCCACGCCCTGCTCCGGGAGCAAGGCCTGTGCGCGTTCCCAGAGCGCATTTTCGATCGGCTTCGCACCTGGAAACCCTTCGATGCCGAACACCCGGCAGAACACCCGCTTCACGTTGCCGTCGAGGATTGCCGCCCGCTCGCCATAGGCGAATGCCGCGATCGCAGCCGCGGTCGATCGGCCAATGCCTGGAAGCGCGGCAAGTGCGGCCGGATCGCGCGGAAAACTACCGCCATATTCGGCCACGATGCGCTGCGCGCAGCGGTGCAGGTTGCGGGCGCGGGAGTAGTAGCCCAGCCCGCTCCAGTGCGCCATCACATCCTCCTGCGCGCCGGCGGCAAGCGCCGCGACATCGGGAAACCGTTCGAGGAAGCGCAGGTAATACGGAATGACGGCGGAGACCTGTGTCTGCTGCAGCATGATTTCGGACAGCCAGATCCGGTAGGCGTCGCGCGTGTTCTGCCACGGCAGAGCATGGCGGCCGTGGCTGCGCTGCCATTCGATGACACTGCGTGAAAATTCCGGATCGGCGAGGGAAATGCCCGGTTCCGCCGCGTGCGGCGCGCGGTCGACTACGCGTTTCATGGCAAAAGCTTGCGGTTAGGCCGCAGCCCGCAGCGAGGTCAGCTGGGATGCGATCGCCGCATTGAGCTCGCCTTCGATCTGCAGCAGCGTTTTCTTCTGCTCCTCGAGCTCGGCCTGCATCGCTTCGAGCGCCTCCAGCTTTTCCTCGAGGCTGTCGGTGGCCATGTGAATGCGCTCGATCGACTGGCGGCGCTTCTTCAGCTGCGCCTTGTGCTCCCATACCTGCGCTTCCAGCGGCGCCATCACCACCTTCAGCCAGGCCTCGACATCGCGATTGGCCTGCAGGAAGCTTTGCTTGACGCGCGACGCGATCGAATCGAAGAACTTTCGCATCAGGACCACCTGGGGGGTGGTCAGCAGCGTGGCCGTGCCAAACTGCTTGTGATACACGCCTTCAATGATCTCGACCTCGCGCAGGTATTTTTCCAGCGTAAACGGCATCGGCGTGGACAGCGCGAGACCATGCTCGGACGAGAAGCGGCGATACATGATCGTCATCATCTCGGTGATCTCGTCGGTCTTCTGGCTCGAGGCGGTCAGGTTCTTGCGAATCTGTTCGAAAAATTCACGCACAGCCGAACGCAGGCCGGCGGAGAACTTGCTGCGATCCATCGCCTCGCGCGTCCTGCGGATGTCTTCCTTCAGCACGTCCATGCCGAGGCTCGTGAAGACCTCGGTGGACAGGCGGGTAAACACCGCGCGGGTGCCCTGCAGCTTGAGCAGGCTCGCGTCGAACTCCTTCTTTTCGAGATCGACGCGCTTCATCATGTGCTCGATGATGTTCTGGTTCTTGCCGCGCAGGCTCTTCAGCTCCACCAGCTGCTCGACCACGTTGCGCGTGCGCGCGGCCAGGAGCGCCTGCTTGGCCGACGTGAGCTCGCCGATCTCGGCATGCAGCTGTTCGCGCACGATCCGTTGCTTGCTCGGGATGAGTTCGCCGGAAAGCGCGCTTTCCAGCTGCGGCAGCCGGCTCTTCGCGAGCAGCGCCGCGTCCTGGTTGACCTTGCCGACCAGCCCCTTCTGCGCGGATACCGGATACACCTGGCGTTCGGAGAGCGACAGCGTCTGCGCAACCGCCGCGACCTGGCCGGCGATCTGGCGCTCGACTTCTTCGGCGCCGCGCAGCTCGTCCCACATCGAATCGATCTTGTTGAGCACCACCATGCGCGCCGGTCCGCCGCCGATATGGTCGCGCCAGACTTCGATGTCGCTCCTCGTCACGCCGGTGTCGGCGGCCAGGATGAACAGCACCGCGTGCGCGTTCGGGATCAGGTTCAGGGTGAGCTCGGGTTCGGTACCGATCGCGTTCAGGCCGGGCGTGTCGATGATCACCAGGCCCTGCTTCAACAGCGGGTGCGGGAAGTTGACGATCGCGTGACGCCAGCGCGAGATCTCGACCAGGCCATCCTCGCCGACCGAGAGTGCGGCGTCGGGGTCGTCATCGTGGTACAGGCCGTAGCGCCTGGCCTCGTCCACCGGCACCCGCTTGGTCAGGCTGACCTGGCGAAACGCGTCGAGCATGCCTTCGCCCGACTGGATGTCGAGCGGCAGCACGGTCCAGACATGGCTCTGTTCCTTGTAGTCGCTGGTGGACTGTGCCTCGGCGCGTGTTTCTATCGGCAACAGGCGGATCGAAGGCGGGAAGGTTTCGTCGTACAGCAACTCGGTCGGGCACATCGTCGTGCGCCCGGCCGAGGACGGCAGAATGCGCTGGCCGTAGTCGGCGAAGAAGATCGCGTTGATCAGCTCGGATTTGCCGCGCGAGAACTCGGCGACGAAGGCGATGGTGAGCTTGTCATCGTTCAGGCGCGCGAGCATGCGCGCGAAGCGCTGGTCGCTGGCAGCGTCAGCGAGATCGGCAGCGGCGACGCAGGCCCGATAACGCTCGAGCGCGGCCATCACCGCGCTGCGCCATCCACTGTATTGCTGGAAGTTCTGGACCAGATTGCTCACATCATCCCCGGTTTCTCACGCGTAACAAGGCTCGAATCTAGCACCGGCCCTCACTTTTGACAATTTGGGCAGTAGAAGGTCGAACGTTGCCCCTGGCGCAGCAGGCGCACGTTGCCGCGACAGATGCGGCATGCTTCACCGGCGCGGCTGTAGACGAAGTAGCTTTGCTGGAAGTAGCCGGACTGCCCATTGACGGCGACGAAATCGCGCAGCGTGCTGCCGCCCTGCGCGATGGCGGCGGCCAGCGTCTCGCGTATCGCCGCGGCAAGTTTCTTGTAGCGCGCCAGCCCGATGCGCCCGGCCGCGGTCTTTGGATGGATGCCGGCCTTGAACAGGCTCTCGCAGGCGTAGATGTTGCCGACGCCGACCACGATGTCGCCAGCCAGCAACACCTGCTTGATCGGCGCGCTGCGCCCGCGTGTGGCCCGGTAGAGCAAGGCACCGTCGAATCCCTCGCCCAGCGGCTCCACGCCTAGTCCGCGCAGCAGCAGATGCTCTTCGATGTCGCCTTCCTCGCGACCGTGCCAGAGAATCGCGCCGAACCGGCGTGGATCGTTCATGCGCAGCAGATGTTCGCCGAGTTCGAGGTCGAAATGATCATGCTTCTGCGCGGGCGTCCCCACGGGAAGTATGCGCAGGTGGCCGGACATGCCGAGGTGGACGATCAAGTCCCCATGGTCGAAGCGGATCAGCAGGTACTTTCCGCGCCGCGCGGTCGCGCGCACGGTGCGGCCGCACAGCCGCTCGGCAAGCTGCACGGGAAACGGCCAGCGCAAGCCGGTATGGCGCAGCGTCACGCCGGTTACGCGGCGGCCCTCGATGTGCGGGGCGACGCCCAGGCGCGTCACTTCCACTTCTGGCAATTCAGGCATCAGACCTTATTTTCAGCCGCGCAATGCGGGCAGAATCCTTGAGCAAACAGGGGGTTGCGGACGCGCACCGGGCGCGCGAAGGGCGTAGAATTGCCCAGGCTGGCACCGCGGGACAAGTGCCACGCAGCACTTGTCCACCATGCATGCCGGCAGACCTGCTCGACCCGCCGGAACCATACATTGAAAAAACCGCTGCTCATTGTAACTCTCTCGCTCGCCGTCTCCGCATGCGCAACTCACGCGCCGATGGCGGCAAGCAATGCCGTAGCGCCCGAAGCTGGCAGCCAGCCTGTACCCGTGCGGCGCGTCGTCGCCCAGGCACCTGCCGGTGCGGCGCCGGCGTCGCAGCACGCGGCGGATGCCGCCGAGGTGCCGGCGCCGCAGGAGCCCCTGCCGCACATGGCGCTTACGCGCGAACTGATGTTTCGCATCCTCGGCGCCGAGATCGCATTCCAGCGCGGCGAGTGGCAATCGGCTTACATCACCCTGCTCGGCCTTGCCCAGCAGACCCGGGACCCGCGCCTGGCGCGCCGAGCCGCTGAATTCGCCCACCTGGCCCGCCAGCAGGCCGAGGTCTTGACCGCAGTGCGCCTGTGGCGCGAACTCGCCCCGCATTCCGACGAAGCCAACCAGTATTTTCTCGGCTTCGTGATCATGGGCGACCATCTCGAAGAAGCCCGCCCTGTCCTCGAACAGCGGCTCAAGGATGCGCCGGCGCAAATGCGCGGTGCGCTGGCCTTCCAGTTCCAGCAGCATTTGGCGCGCGCGCGCGACAAGGCAGCGGCCTTCAAGCTCCTCGATCAGGTGCTGGCGCCGTATGTGGCGATTCCCGAGGTGCGCCTGGCCATCGCCCAGGCGGCCGTGACCAATGGCGACCTCGACCGGGCGCGCAACGAAGCCAGGCAGGCGCTGGCGGCCAAACCCGATTCCGAGCTGGCGATCCTGTCGCTGGCCCAGGCCACGCCGGACAAGGCCGATGCGACGTCGCTGCTGGAGGGCTTCCTGAAGCGGCAGCCGCAGTCGCGCGAAGTGCGCCTTGCCCGGGCGCGGCTCCTGGTCGAGCAGCAGCAGTACCAGACTGCACGCGCCGAGTTCGATCGGCTCCTGCGTGACAATCCGCAGGACCTCACCGCCCTCTATGCGCTCGGCGTGCTGGGTGTGCAGACCGGCGACCTCGCCGGCGCCGAGCGTCATCTGCATGCCTACCTTGAGGTGCTGGAGCAGAATCCGGATGCCGAACGCGATCCGTCGCAGGCGGTGCTGCTGCTTGCGCAGATCGCCGAGGAGCGCAAGGACACCGACGCAATGCTGAAGTGGCTCTCGCGCATCGAAGGCGGCGAAGTCTACGTCAGTGCGCAGATCCGCCGAGCCCAGCTGCTGGCAAAGGGCGGCGACGTCGAACAGGCGCGCTCGCTGCTGCGGCAGGTGAATCCGGCCAGCGAGCGCGACGATGCGATGCTGATCATGGCCGAGGGCCAGCTGTTGCGCGACGCCGGCCGTCTCGACGAGGCGCTCAAGGTGTACGAGACTGGCCTCGCGCGCCTGCCGGACAACACCGACCTGCTGTACGACCATGCGATGCTGGCGGAAAAGCGCGGCCAATGGGATCTGATGGAGACCTCGCTGCGCAAGATCATCGAGATATCCCCGCAGCACCAGCACGCGTACAACGCGCTCGGCTATTCGCTGGCCGACCGCAACATCCGCCTGCAGGAAGCGTTCGAGCTGATCAGCAAGGCGCTCGCGCTGGCGCCTGACGACGCCTTCACCATCGACAGCATGGGGTGGGTGCAGTACCGGCTGGGCCGCCTCGACGAAGCGGAAAAGCTGCTGCGCCGTGCATACTCTCTGCGCCAGGACGCCGAGATCGCCACCCATCTTGGTGAAGTGCTGTGGGTGCGCGGCCAGCGCGAGGCGGCGCTCCAGCTGTGGCGCGAAGCCCAGGCGAAGGACCCGCAGAACGACACGCTCAAGAGCACGCTGGCACGGCTCAACGCTGAGCTATGACGGGATCGGCAATCCGGATCGCGCTCCTCGCGCTGCCGCTGCTGCTCACGGCCTGCGCGCCGCTGCAGCCGGCCGCGCCGGCCGCTCCTGCGGCCATTCGCGCGTATCAGCAGAGCATCGAACTGGGAGGCCGGCTGTCGGTGCGCTACGAAACCCTGCACGGCGAAGAAGCGCTGCACGGCGGCTTCCAATGGAGCCAGGCCGGACCTGCCACGTCGGTGGTCCTGCTCTCCCCGCTCGGTCAGGCGATGGCGCGCATCGACGTCACGCCCGCGACGGCCACCCTGCTGCAGGCAGGACAGCCGGCGCGCAGCGCGCCGGACCCGGATACCCTGACCGCCACTACGCTCGGCTGGCCGTTACCTGTGGCGGGCCTGCGCGACTGGCTGCAGGGCTTCGCGATCGATGAGCAGGGCCGCCAGTTCATCGCCAGTCCGCAAAACACGTCCGTCAATACCCGCGACGGCTGGCTCGTGCTCTACCCGGCCTGGGTGGACGACGGCGCCGGAACGCCGCGTCCGCGCCGCATCGATCTTTCCCGCCGCACCGCGCAAGCCGGCGAGGTGGCCATCCGCATCGTGATCGACACATGGCAACCGACGTCCTGAACAACTGCCCCGCGCCGGCCAAGCTCAACCTGTTCCTGCATGTCACCGGCCGCCGCGCGGACGGCTACCACGAACTGCAGACGGTGTTCCAGCTGCTCGACCGTGGCGATGTGCTGCACTTCCGGCTGCGCGAGGACGGTGAGATCCGGCGGGTGAGCGATCTGCCCGGCGTGCCGGCCGAGAACGACCTGGTCGTGCGCGCCGCGCGCCTCCTGCAGTCGCATGCCGGCTGCGCGCAAGGTGTAGACATTGCCGTCGAAAAGCACCTGCCGATGGGCGGCGGCCTGGGCGGTGGCTCCTCCGATGCCGCCACCACGCTGCTGGCGCTGAACCACCTGTGGCGGACCGGGCTCTCCCGCACCGAGTTGATGCAATTGGGCCTGCGGCTCGGGGCGGACGTGCCGTTCTTCGTGTTCGGACAGAACGCGTTCGCCGAGGGGGTCGGCGAAGCGCTGGTCGCGGTCGCCACCCCGGACTGCTGGTATGTCGTAGTCGAGCCGGGGGTTGAAACGCCGACCGCGCAAATTTTTTCCGATCCGCATTTGACAAGGGATACGAAAGCCGTCAGAATATCGGACTTTTCCGGAGCTTCTGTCGGATTCGGAAAAAACGATCTGCAAGCGGTTGCCACACGGCTCTTTGCACCGATCTCCGAAGCACTGGGATGGCTGGGGCAGTTCGGACAGGCAAGGATGACCGGCTCCGGCGCATGCGTGTTCTGCGCATTCGCCAAGGAGCAGGATGCTGACGCAGTGCTGGAAGCGGCGCGCGTCACTGGCAAGCCGGCCTGGAAGGTCTGGAAAGCAAAGGCGATCGAGCGCCACCCGCTCTCGCACTTGTTGCAGTCGTAAAGGAATTTGTCTGACGTCGTAGTGACCGGCGGCAGACAGCAAGGTTGTGTAGGGGAGTCGCCAAGTTGGTTAAGGCACCGGATTTTGATTCCGGCATGCGAGGGTTCGAGTCCTTCCTCCCCTGCCATTAAGTTCTAGAAGAAACCCGAGAAAAGCCGCCAACACGAGACGACGCCCGATGGGCAACCAGTCAAGTTTTGGCGGCTTTTCTCCCTTCTACCCCCCTCAGAAAAACGATTGCACTAGGTGTCCCATGGCGCTTGAAAACCTGATGGTCTTTACCGGCAATGCCAACCCCGAACTGGCTGCCGGCGTCGCCAAGCAGCTTCGCATTCCGCTCGGCAAGGCCGTCGTCTCCAAGTTCTCCGATGGGGAAGTCATGGTGGAGATCAACGAAAACGTCCGCGGCAAGGATGTATTCGTTCTGCAATCGACCTGCGCGCCGACCAACGACAACCTGATGGAAATCATGTTGATGGTCGACGCGTTGAAGCGCGCCTCCGCCGGCCGCATCACCGCCGCGATCCCCTACTTCGGCTACGCCCGCCAGGACCGGCGCCCGCGTTCGGCGCGCGTGGCAATCTCGGCCAAGGTGGTTGCGAACATGCTGCAGCAGGCCGGTGTCGAGCGTGTGCTGATCATGGACCTGCACGCGGACCAGATCCAGGGCTTCTTCGATATCCCCGTCGACAATATCTATGCGTCGCCGATCCTGCTGTCGGACCTGATCAAGAAGAATTACGACGATTTGCTGGTGGTCTCGCCTGATGTCGGCGGCGTGGTGCGCGCCCGTGCGCTGGCCAAGCGCCTGGACTGCGACCTGGCCATCATCGACAAGCGTCGTCCGAAGGCGAACGTGTCGGAAGTCATGCACATCATCGGTGAAGTCGAGGGCCGCAACTGCGTGATCATGGACGACATGGTCGACACCGCCGGCACGCTGACCAAGGCCGCCGAGGTGCTGAAGGAACGCGGCGCGAAGAAGGTGGTCGCCTACTGTACGCACCCGGTGCTGTCGGGCCCGGCGATCGAGCGCATCGCCACGTCGCCGCTGGACGAACTGGTCGTTACCGACACCATTCCGCTGACCGCCGACGCAAGAACCTGCAGCAAGATCCGCCAGCTCACCTGCGCGGACCTGCTTGCCGAGACCTTCAAGCGCATCACCACCGGCGATTCGGTCAGCTCGCTGTTTGCCGATTAAATTTTGACGCCCGGCCCCTCGAACAGGGGGCCGGGTTTTTCATGTCCCCTGGTCGCGGGGGACAAACCG
>DATLGF010000154.1:0-3961 GCA_035540575.1 Noviherbaspirillum sp. | reverse complement strand
CGTTTGATCCACCGAACACCGATACGGAAATCCATCATGTCCGAGCAAAAAAACAAGTACCCGGTCAACCTGACCGAAACCACCTTTCCGATGCGCGGCGATCTTGCCAAGCGCGAACCGAAATGGGTGCAGGAGTGGCAGGCCAAAGAGATCTACAAGCGCATCCGCAAGGCATCCGCCGGCCGCCCGAAGTGGATCCTGCACGACGGCCCGCCGTACGCGAACGGCGACATTCACATCGGCCACGCGGTCAACAAGATCCTGAAGGACACCATCGTCAAGTCGCGCAACATGGCCGGCTACGACGCGCAGTACGTGCCCGGCTGGGATTGCCACGGCATGCCGATTGAGATCCAGATCGAGAAGCAGTTCGGCAAGAACCTGCCGACTGCCGAAGTGCTGGCCAAGTCGCGCGCCTACGCCGCCGAGCAGATCGAGCGCCAGAAGAAGGATTTCATGCGCCTGGGCGTGCTTGGCGACTGGGACAATCCGTACAAGACGATGAACTTCCGCAATGAGGCCGACGAGATCCGCGCGCTCGGCCTCATCCTCGAGAAGGGCTATGTCTACCGCGGCCTGAAGCCGGTGAACTGGTGCTTCGACTGCGGCTCGGCGCTGGCCGAGGCGGAGGTCGAATATCAGGACAAGCGCGACCCGGAAATTTACGTCGGCTTCCCGGCCGAGGACCGCGACAAGCTCGCGCAGGCGTTCGGCCTGGCCACGCTGCCGGCCGAAGC
Organism: Noviherbaspirillum sp.; assembly: GCA_035540575.1. Taxonomy (GTDB): domain Bacteria; phylum Pseudomonadota; class Gammaproteobacteria; order Burkholderiales; family Burkholderiaceae_D; genus Noviherbaspirillum. The sequence continues at coordinate 3,224 of DATLGF010000154.1, read as the reverse complement.
GGTCTACGCGGTGATCTGGACCACTACGCCGTGGACCATTCCGTCCAACCAGGCACTCAACGTCCATCCCGAGTTCAGCTACCAGTTGCTGCGGCTGGAGGGCGGCAAGCACCACGGCAGGCATGTGATCATCGCAGCCGAACGCGTTGCGCCGTTCCTGAAGGAGATCGGGGAGAAGCAGAACGGTGATACTGCCGAAGCGGCCGCGACCGTCCTCGGCGAAACCACCGGCACGAAGCTCGCGCACGTGCGCTTCAAGCATCCGTTCGCCCATCTCGATCCCGCGTACAACCGCTTTTCTCCGGTCTACCTCGGCGACTACGTGACCCTCGACGCCGGCACCGGCATCGTCCACTCCGCGCCGGCCTACGGCGTGGAAGACTTCATCTCGTGCAAGACCCATGGCATGCGCGACGACGAAATCCTGAACCCGGTGATGGGCGACGGCAGGTTCGCTTCCTGGCTGCCGTTCTTCGGTGGCCTGAACATCTGGGATGCGTCCAAGCCCATCTGCGCGAAGCTCGACGAAGTTGGCGCGCTGTTCGGCTTTGGCATCAAGCCGCACAGCTACATGCACTGCTGGCGCCACAAGACGCCGATCATCTATCGTGCGACCTCGCAATGGTTCGCCGGCATGGACACGGTGCCCAAGGATAACGGGCCGACGCTGCGCGAAACCGCGCTGGCCGGCATCGAGGCAACCGCCTTCTTCCCCGCCTGGGGCAAGGCGCGTCTGCACGGCATGATTGCAAACCGCCCGGACTGGACGCTTTCGCGCCAGCGCCAGTGGGGCGTGCCGATGGCATTCTTCGTGCACAAGGAAACGGGCGAGCTGCATCCGCGCACGCTCGAGCTGCTCGAGGAAGTTGCCAGACGCGTCGAGCAGAACGGCATCGAAGCCTGGCATGCGCTCGATCCGAAGGAACTGCTCGGCGAAGATGCCGCGCTGTACGAAAAAAACCGTGACACGCTCGACGTCTGGTTCGATTCCGGCACCACCCACCATACGGTGCTGCGCGGCTCGCACGCGGACGAATCTCAGTTCCCGGCCGACCTCTACCTCGAAGGCTCGGACCAGCACCGCGGCTGGTTTCATTCCTCGCTGCTGACCTCCTCGATGATCAATCGCCAGCCGCCGTACAAGGCCCTGCTCACGCATGGCTTCGTGGTGGACGGCGAAGGCAAGAAGATGTCGAAGTCCAAGGGCAACGTGGTCGCGCCGCAGAAGGTGTCGGACACGCTGGGCGCCGAAATCCTGCGTCTCTGGGTCGCGTCCACCGACTACTCCGGCGAACTGTCGATCTCCGACGAGATCCTCAAGCGCGTGGTCGAGGCCTACCGCCGCATCCGCAACACGCTGCGCTTCCTGCTCGCCAACACCTCGGATTTCGATCCCGGCAAGGATGCGGTGCCGGTTGCCGAACTGTTCGAGATCGACCGCTATGCAATCGCGCGCATGGCCGAACTCCAGGGCGAGATCCTTGCGCACTTCGAAGTGTTCGAGTTCCACCCGGTCGTCGGCAAGCTGCAGATGTACTGCTCGGAAGACCTCGGCGGCTTCTACCTCGACATCCTGAAGGACCGCCTGTACACCTGCGGCGCCGATTCCAGGGCACGCCGTTCGGCCCAGAACGCGCTGTGGCACATCACCCATGCGCTGCTGCGCGTGATGGCGCCGATGCTCTCGTTCACCGCAGAAGAGGCGTGGGCCGCGTTCGCCGGCAAGGAAACGTATGAGGCGAGCAGCGAAACCATCTTCACGCAGACCTACTACGTGCTGCCGGAGATCGCCGATGGCGCCGACCTGCTGGCCAGGTTCGGCGCGCTGCGAGAACTGCGCGCGCAGGTTACCAAGCAGCTCGAGGAAGTGCGCATGGCCGGCGGCATCGGCTCCTCGCTGCAGGCGGAGATCGAGATCAAGGCCAGCGGCGCGAAATATGCGATGCTCAAGAGCTTCGGCGACGACCTGAAGTTCGTGTTCATCACCTCGTCCGCCACCGTGAGCGAAGTCGCGAACGATGCGGAGGAAGCGGTGATCGTCACGCCGTCGGCCCATCAGAAGTGCGAGCGCTGCTGGCATTACCGCGAAGACGTCGGCGTCGATGCAGCCCATCCGGGCATCTGCGGGCGCTGCGTCTCGAACCTGTTCGGCGCGGGCGAAGCCCGGCAAGCCGCCTGAGCGGTAAACAGGACCAACCGGAACCACAATGGCATACAAGAAAACCTTTTCCGCCAACGAGCCGGGCATGATGCGCTGGCTAGTCATCGCAGCGCTGATCGTGCTGGTCGACCAGATCACCAAGGTGAGCATCACCCAGTTCTTCAGCTATGGCGAGTCGCGCCCGGTCACCGGCTTTTTCAACCTGGTGCTGGCGCACAATCCCGGGGCGGCATTCAGCTTTCTTGCCGGCGCGGGTGGCTGGCAGCGCTGGTTCTTCACCGGTATCGCGGTCGTGGCCGTGGTGACCATCCTCTTCCTGCTCAAGCGTCACTCGGGCCAGCGGATGTTCTGCTGGGCGCTGGCCCTGATCCTCGGCGGCGCGATCGGCAACCTGATCGATCGCACCGTCTATGGCTACGTGATCGACTTCCTCGATTTCCACGTCGCCGGCTGGCATTGGCCTGCGTTCAATGTTGCGGATATGGCGATCGTTGGCGGCGCGGGACTGTTCATCCTGGATGAATTGAGGCGGGTGGGAAAGTAGAACTAGCGCAGCGCGCTGCTGACACAAACCGGGAACACACATGGAACTCACTGGCAAACGCATCGTACTCGGCCTCACCGGCGGCATCGCCTGCTACAAGGCGGCGGAACTGACGCGCATGCTGACCAAGGCCGGTGCATCGGTCCAGGTCGTGATGACCAGTGCCGCCGCCCAGTTCATCACGCCAGTCACGATGCAGGCGCTGTCGGGCAAGACCGTCTACACCGATCAGTGGGATGCGCGCATTCCGAACAACATGCCGCACATCGACCTGACGCGCGACGCCGATGCGATCCTGGTCGCGCCGTGCTCGGCCGATTTCCTGTTCAAGCTCGCCCACGGGGCCTGCGACGACCTGCTCTCGACGCTGTGCCTGGCGCGTCCGGCCACCCTGCCCCTGCTGGTTGCGCCGGCGATGAACGTGGAGATGTGGCAGAACCCTGCGACCCAGCGCAACGTCGCGCAACTGCGCGCGGACGGCGTTGCGATCCTCGGGCCGGAAGCCGGCGATCAGGCCTG
>DATLGF010000153.1:0-2596 GCA_035540575.1 Noviherbaspirillum sp. | reverse complement strand
ATGTGCATCTGAGCATCATCGATGTTGCTCGTGGGTTAGAATTGCAGGCATTGTCCGAGCAGGGAAGTCAATGCCTCGCCCGATTGAAGTTCGCCCCCAACCTCTGACTGCAAACAAGCGTCGCGTCATCCTGAAAAGCGGTGCCACGCTGCTGCTCTCCGTCTTCGCCCCGCTTCCGGCCCTCGCCGCGCAGATCGTCGCCGTGCGCACCTGGCCGGCCCCGGACTACACGCGCGTCACGCTGGAAAGCGACGTGCAGCTCAGCGCCAACCATTTCATCATCAAGGACCCGGAGCGCCTGGTGGTGGACATCGAAGGGCTGGCGCTCAACCCGACGCTCAAGGAACTGGTCGCGAAGATCCAGCCCAACGATCCCTACATCGAGCAGGTGCGCATCGGCCAGAACCGGCCGAACGTGGTGCGCCTGGTGTTCGATCTGAAGGAAGAAATCGACCCGCAGGTATTCACGCTGGCTCCCGTGGGCGAATATCGCCACCGCCTGGTGTTCGACCTGTTCCCCGCGCATGCGCCCGATCCGATCGCCGCACTGATCCGTCGCGGCGGCTGGGCCGATGAGACGCCGGCCGAGCAGCCTCCCGCGCTGGCCGAAGCCCCCCGCGGCGCGCAGCCGGCGCGCGCGGAGCCGCAGGCGCCCGCGCGTACCACGCGAATGATCACCATCGCGCTCGATCCCGGACATGGCGGCGAGGATCCCGGCGCCATCGGCCGCCGCGGCACCCGCGAAAAGGACGTGGTGCTGTCCATCGCCCGCCGGCTCAAGGCCAGGATCGACCAGCAGCCGAACATGCGCGCGATGCTCACGCGCACCGGCGACTATTTCGTGCCGCTGCACGTACGCGTGCAGAAGGCGCGCCAGGTTCAGGCCGACCTGTTCGTGTCGATCCACGCCGATGCCTGGGTGGAACCGCATGCGCGCGGCGCGTCGGTGTTCGTGCTGTCCGAGAAGGGCGCGTCGTCGACCACCGCGCGCTGGCTGGCGAACAAGGAAAACGCGGCCGACCTGATCGGCGGCGTCAACATCAAGTCGCAGGACCGCCAGCTCGCCCATGTGCTGCTCGACCTGTCCACCACCGCCCAGATCAACGACAGCCTGCGCGTGGGCGGCGCCGTTCTGCGCGAGCTCGGCACGATCAACCGGCTGCACAAGCCAACGGTCGAGCAGGCCGGCTTCGCAGTGCTGCGCGCGCCCGACATTCCCAGCATCCTGGTCGAAACCGCCTTCATCTCCAACCCCGAGGAAGAAGCCAAGCTGCGCAATGAGAGCTACCAGGACACGGTGGCCGACGCGATCCTGCGAGGAATTCGACAGTACTTCGACAAGAGCCCGCTGACGCGAACCCGGATGATGTGAGGCGCCGCGCCTCGACGGGACGCGGATGGCGGGCACTCGCAGCGGCTTGATCGAACGGCAATGGCGGTGCGCGCAGCCTGTTGCAGTGCGGCCACAGCGGGGCGGTGCCGCCGCCCTGCACCGTGCCCCGGGATGTTGCACTATCGCAATATTTCCAGGACTCTGCTAACCTTCACTCACACGTCGCCACGGGCCCCCAGGCCCCTTTTGCGCCGGCGACTGGAAAGGAACCCATCATGATGCAAGCCGTAGCCAACCCGAGCGCCGAAGCGGCCGACGCCAGCCTTGCCGCCCACGAATTCCTCGCCTTCACCCTGGGCAAGGAAGAGTACGGCATCCATATTCTCAAGGTGCAGGAACTGCGCGGCTACGAAGAGCCGACTCGCATCGCCAATGCGCCGGAGTTCATCAAGGGCGTCGTGAATCTGCGCGGCATCATCGTGCCGATCGTCGACATGCGCATCAAGTTCAACCTCGGCACGCCAACCTACGACCAGTTCACGGTCGTGATCATCCTGAACATCGCCGGGCGCGTCGTCGGCATGGTGGTCGACAGCGTGTCCGACGTGATCACGCTGGCGCCGGAGCAGGTCAAGCCGGCGCCGGAAATGGGCACCGCGCTCAACACCGATTACCTGATCGGCCTGGGCACGCTCGATCAGCGCATGCTGATCCTGGTCGACATCGACCGCCTGATGTCCAGCGCCGAAATGGGCCTGATCGACAAGATCGCCGCCTGAGATTGCCGGCCGTCCACGCCCGGCCGCCGCCGGGCGCGGCCCTGCGTCCCCTTATAATGTGGCGATGACCGCAACGCCCGCCACACCCTCCTTGCATCGCCCGATCCGGGCGCTTTCCGACCAGCTCATTTCACAGATCGCCGCCGGCGAGGTGGTCGATCGCCCGTCGGCCGTCGTCAAGGAGTTGCTGGAAAACGCACTCGACGCCGGCTCGACCCAGGTCACGGTGCGCATCGAAGAAGGCGGGGTCAAGCGCATCGCCATCACCGACAACGGGCGCGGCATCGCACCCGAGCAGATGCCGCTGGCGCTGGCGCGCCACGCGACCTCGAAGATCGCGTCGCTGGAAGACCTGGAGAACGTCAACACGCTAGGCTTTCGCGGCGAGGCGCTGGCCTCGATCGCATCGGTCGCGCAACTGACACTCACCTCCCGCACGGCCGACGCACCGCACGCCTGGGAACTGAACGGCATGCCCGGCGCC
>DATLGF010000152.1:0-4398 GCA_035540575.1 Noviherbaspirillum sp. | reverse complement strand
ATCTTTCCGTGGTGTCGGAACTGTGCGACCGCATCACGGTGCTGGCGCGCGGCAAGGTGATCGCCGAAGGCGACTACGCGAGCATTGCCGCCGACGAGAGGGTGATCGAAGCCTATCTCGGCCGCCCGAAGCGCAAGACCGATGAGGCCGCGCATGCATAAGCCGCTCCTGTCGATCCAGCAACTGCGCGCGTGGTACGGCCCCAGCCAGGCGCTGCACGGCGTGAGTCTTGACGTGCGCGAAGGCGAGCTGGTCACGCTGCTGGGCCGCAACGGCGCCGGCAAGACCACGCTGTTGAAGGCCATCATGGGCATGGTCGGCCGCGTGGAAGGCTCGATCCGCTATCGGGGCTTCGAGCTCGTCGGCGACGCGCCGCATCACATCGCCCGTGCCGGTATCGGCTATTGCCCGGACGACCGCGGCATCTACGCCTCCCTCACAGTCAGGGAAAACCTGCTGCTGCCGCCGGTGGTGTCCGAGGGCGGCATGAGCGAGGAGGAAATATTCCAGTTGTTTCCGAACCTGGCCGAGCGTGCGAATTCGCCGGGCACCAAGCTCTCCGGCGGGGAGCAGCAGATGCTCGCGATCGCGCGCATCCTGCGCACCGGCGCGCGCCTGCTGCTGCTCGACGAGCCGACCGAAGGGCTCGCGCCGGTGATCGTGCAGCGCATCGGCGAACTGCTGCAGCAGTTGAAGGCGCGCGGCTACACGATCCTGCTGGTCGAACAGAACGTGGAATTCGCCGCCGAGCTCGCGGACCGTCATTACCTAATCGAGACCGGGCGTGTCGCCGCCGAATACGACGCGCTAACGCTTGCGCACGACTTTGACCGGGTTGCGGCCCGCCTGGGAGTCTAGACCATGCGGGACGGCATTCGGGTGGGCACGGTAATCGGACGGACGAAAGCCGGTCAGCTTCTTGAACGTGTTGGAAAACGCGAACGGATTCACATAACCGACGCTGTGCGCGATCGCGTCGATCTTGTCCTGCGTCGTGGCCAGCAGGTGCGCGGCGTGGGCAATGCGGATGCTGGCCAGCTGCTTGCCGGGACTGCGCCCGAAGCATTTCTGGCACAGGCGGCGCAGATGCTCCTCGCTGGTATTGGCCAGCGCGGCGAGGTCGGCCAGCGTCCAGTCGCGCGCAAGATCGTTGCGCACGATGTCCCACACCCGCATCAGACGCGGCTCCTCGCGCCAGGGCTCGATCACGCGCTCGGCATAGCGTTCGATCAGGCTGACCCACATCGCGCAGGTCGCGCTGTCGGCGCCGCCGGACGTCATCTCGTTGTACAGGCCGAGGATCGCGTGTTCGAGCGCGACGCCGGAGAAGCGCATCATGCGCGGCCCCATTGCGCTGCTGCGCGAGTAGGGCGAGCTCGGCATGAAGCGCACCCAGGCCAGCTTCCAGGGCTTGCCGGGCACGCAGTGCAAGGCGTGCAGCGCATGCGCCGGCGCAAAGCTGGCCGCGCCTTCCCGGTGCGCGTACCAGCGCCCGTCGAGCAGCGTCTGGCCTTCGCCGCCGAGGCAGACCTGGAAGTAGGCGCCGCTCAGGTTGGTGCGCACGATCGTGTAGGGCTCGACCGCGTCGATCACCGCCACATGCGCGATGTCACGCGCGGCCAGCGCCTCGCAATGCTCGGCGCGCACGGTGGTGATCACGCTGTCTTCACCGAAGTTGTGGATTTCCTCGGAAAGGTCCGGATGTCGCGGCATGGCATTCGGCGAGCAGAAAAGGAACTGTGATTATGAGCGAAGTTCTCGGCATGCCGCTACCGGTGCTCGCCGGGCAGACCGTACTCGGGCTGGTCAACGGCTGCTTCTATGCGGTACTGAGCCTGGGCCTGGCCGTCATTTTCGGCATGCTCAAGATCGTCAATTTCGCCCACGGCGCGTTCTTCATGCTCGGCGGCTTCGGCGCCTGGATGCTGCTGACCTACGTGGGCGGCAATTACTGGCTCGCGCTGATTCTCGTGCCGCTGATCGTCGGCGCGCTCGGCGGCGTGTTCGAGCGCAGCTTCATCCGCCGCCTGTACGGACTGGATCCGATCTACGGGCTGCTGCTGACCTTCGGCCTGGTGCTGGCGCTCGAAGGCGGGTTCCGGGTCGCCTACGGCACTTCCGGCAAGCCCTTCCCGGTACCGGAGGCGTTGCGCGGCGTGTTCGACATGGGCTTCATGGTGATGCCGCTGTACCGGATCTGGGTGATCGTAGCTGCCCTGCTCGCGTGTCTGGGCACCTGGTGGCTGATCGAGCGCACGCGGCTTGGCGCGATGCTGCGCGCGGCAACCGAAAAGCCCGCGCTTACCCAGTCGTTCGGCATCGACGTGCCGCGCATGCTCACGCTCACCTATGCCGGCGGCGTCGCGCTGGCCGCCTTCGCCGGCGTGCTCGCCGCGCCGATCCTGCATGTGAACTCCGGCATGGGCTCGAACCTGGTGATCATCGTGTTCGCGATCGTGGTGATCGGCGGCATGGGTTCGGTGCTCGGGTCTATCGTCACCGCGCTTGGGCTGGGCGTCATCGAAGCGCTGACCAAGGTGTTCTATTCGGAAGCCTCGACCACCGTGATCTTCGTCGTGATGGCGCTGGTGCTGCTGTTGCGGCCCAACGGCCTGTTCGGCCGGGAAGGAGCGGCATGATGCGAGCCACCCTGCGCGTTGCCGCCATACTCGGCCTGCTCCTGCTGCTGGCGGTGCCGTGGATGCCGACCGTCGTGTATCCGGTGTTCGTGATGAAGCTGTTCTGCATGGCCTTGTTCGCCTGCGCCTACGGGCTGCTGCTCGGCTTCGGCGGCATGATGTCCTTCGGCCACGCGGCCTTCTTCGGCGGCGCCGCGTACCTGACCGGCGTGGCGACCAAGCACTGGGGTTTGCCGACCGAGCTTGGCCTGGTCGTCGGCATGGCCAGTGCCGCTCTGCTCGGGCTGGTCATAGGCGGGCTGGCGATCCGGCGCCAGGGCATCTACCTAGCGATGATCACGCTGGCACTGGCCCAGATGGTCTACTTCATCTTCCTGCAGGCGCCGTTCACCGGCGCGGAAGACGGCATGCAGAACATACCGCGCGGCAGCCTGCTCGGCGTCATCGACCTGCGCAGCGACGTCGCGATGTACTACCTCGTGATGACGCTTACCGCGCTCGGGCTGTGGATCATCCATCGCGTCGTGCACTCGCCGTTCGGCCACGTGATCGTCGCGATCCGCGAGCATGAGCCGCGCGCGGTGTCGCTCGGCTATCCGGTCGCCCGCTACAAGCTGATGCTGTTCGTGCTGTCGGCCGCGCTGTCCGGCCTGGCGGGCTCGCTGAAGGCCCTGGTGTTCGGATTGGCGGCGCTGACCGACGTGCACTGGCATCTGTCCGGCGACGTGGTGCTGATGGCTCTTCTGGGCGGGATGCACACGGTGTTCGGCCCGGCGGTCGGCGCAGCGCTGGTGGTCGGCCTGCAGTTCTACCTGGATGCGCTGGGCGGCTGGGTCACGCTGATCACCGGCATCGTGTTCATGGTGTGCGTGCTGTCGTTCAGAAAGGGCATCGTCGGAACCTTGATTGAGCTGGCCGAGCGGCGTGCCGCACGCGGGGCCGCGGACGCAGTGCGGGGATCGGGAAGTGCAACACTACAAAATAGGGAATCGAGCATATGAGCAGAATTGAACGCAGGGTCTTGCTGGAGCGCTTCCAGGACATGGTGCGCCGGCGCGAGCCGATCGTCGGAGCAGGGGCCGGGACCGGCATCTCGGCCAAGTGCGAGGAAGCGGGCGGCGCGGACCTGATCATCATCTACAACTCCGGGCGCTACCGGATGGCGGGGCGGGCGTCGTCTGCGGGCCTGCTGGCCTACGGCAACGCCAACCAAATCGTCGTCGAGATGGCGGGCGAGGTTCTGCCGGTATGCAAGCGCACGCCGGTGATCGCCGGCGTCAACGGCACCGATCCCTTCATCATCATGCCGGTGTTCCTGAAGCAGCTGAAGGAAATGGGCTTCTCGGGCGTGCAGAACTTTCCGACGGTCGGCATCATCGACGGCACCTTCCGCCAGAGCCTGGAAGAAACCGGGATCTGCTTCGCGTCCGAGGTCGACATGATCCGCCAGGCGCACGAGCTCGATCTGCTGACCACGCCCTACGTGTTCTCCGCCGACGAGGCGGTCGAGATGGCCAAGGCCGGCGCGGACCTGATCGTGCCGCACATGGGCGTGACCACCGGCGGCACCATCGGCGCGACGACCGCGAAATCGCTCGACGAGTCGGTGCGCCTGATCGATGAATGGGGCGAGGCGGCACGGCGGATCCGCAAAGATGTCATCATCATCGCGCATGGCGGGCCGATCGCCACGCCGGAAGATGTGGAGTACGTGCTCAAGCGCAGCGAGCACTGCAACGGCTTCTATGGCGCGAGCAGC